>NZ_JBEOXE010000083.1:0-32030 GCF_040296485.1 Streptomyces sp. NPDC002138
GTCACCGCGCGCCTCCCGCGGATCCCCGGCGCCGTGCGCCGCCCGGCCGCCCCGCACCGGCCGCGGGCGGGCGCGTCCCCCCAGACCACCACGGCCGTACTGCCGTGGTTCACCCCGGACAGCGCGCCGGGGACAGCCCCGCAATCCGATCCACCGGCACCACAGACGTCCGCACCGTCTGAGAACAGTCCGACGACGAAGGGACATTCGTGAAGACCCAACGGAGGGCGAGCGCGGCCGCGCTCGCGCTGCTGTTCGGCGGCGCGGGTTTCGCCATGGTGGCCACACCCGCCCAGGCGGCCGTGATTGACGTCCAGTACAACTGCAAGACCCCCATCGGGGACAAATCGGCGGTCTCGCCGATCGACATCAAGGGCGTCAAGGAGGGCGACGGCTACAAGCTCACGATGTCCTTCCAGAAGGGCGTCTCCTCCAGCCCCGTCCAGCTGGGCGCGGGCGCGATGACCCCCAGCGCGGTGATCGTGCTCGACGGCGCCGAGAAGGGGTCCGTCGCGGTCTCCGGACCGGCCAACGCCGAGCCGATACCCGCCAACACACCGATCAAGATCAGTGACCTCTCGGGCACTTACACGCCCAAGAAGTCCGGCAAGGTCACCTTCACCGCCGGTGTCCTGACGATCAAGGCGCTGGGTACGACGACCACCTGCACCCCGGGCAACAGCCCGGGGCCCTCCCTCGAGCTCGACGTGACGGCCCCGGGCGGCGGCACCCCGCCGCCGACCAGCCCGCCGCCCACCAGCGCCCCGCCGACCAGCGCGCCCCCCACCACCCCGCCGCCCACCACGGGCCCGCCCACCAGCCCGTCGCCCAGCGCGACCGGCGGCGGCCAGACCGACTTCCCGGGCAAGGCCGTCGAGGTCGCCTTCGACTGCGGGCCGGTGGTCCCCGGCGGCATCAAGACGCCGGTCACGATCAGCGCCAAGAAGAACGGCGGCGCCTACGCCCTGACCGTCAAGACCGCCAAGGGCGCCATGGCCAGCCCGATGGCCCTGCCCGCGGGGGCGCTCAAGCCCTCGATGAACGTCAAGCTCGGCGGCGCCGACAGCGGCACGGTCAAGGTGACCGGCCCGGCCAACGCGGAGCCGATCCCGGACAAGGCCCCGGTCAGCCTGAGCGACATGAGCGGCACCTACACGCCCGGCAAGACCGGCAAGGTGACGCTCAGCCCCGACCAGCTGACCATCGACGTCACCATGGCCCCGGGGGCCACGCCCATCAACGTGCCCTGCAAGGCCACCAGCAGCGGCGTCTCCCTGGAGCTGGACACGGCGGCCCAGCCGGGCGGCTCCGGCGGAGCCGGCGGCCCGGGCACGGCCGGCGGCAGCGCCGCGGCCGCGGGCGGCCTGGCCGAGACCGGGTCCTCCGACGACGGCGGGTTCAAGGCCCTGGCGCTCGTCGCCGGGACCGTGGTCCTGCTCGGCGGCGCGGTGTTCACCTTCACCCCGTGGCGCCGCCTGCGCGGCACGAGGTAGCCCGTACGACCGGGAAACGCGGAACGGCCCGGCACACCTCGCGGTGTGCCGGGCCGTTCCGTGCGCGGTGCGCGCGAAAGGCGGGGTGCGTCAGTGCACGTCGCCCATCATCGACTGGACCTTCTTGCGGTACGTGTAGACCGCGAAGCCGGCCAGCGCGGCGGCGAGCGCCTGGAAGGCGATCACCCAGGTGCCGTTGAGGTCCACCCCGCCGATCGACAGGAGGCTGGTGATGCAGTCACCGGCGGTGACCGCGAGGAACCAGACACCCATCATCTGGGAGGCGTACTTCTGCGGGGCCATCTTCGTGGTGACGGAGAGGCCGACCGGGGACACGCACAGCTCGCCGATGGTCTGGATCATGTAGATCGAGACGAGCCACAGCGGGGAGACCTTGGTGCCGTCGCCCGCCATGTTCATCGGGACGATGAAGACGAAGAACGAGGCGCCGATCAGGACCAGACCCATCGCGAACTTCACGATGGTGTTCGGCTCCTGGTTCTTGCGCGCCAGCCACACCCACAGCCAGGCGAAGACCGGGGCCAGCGCCATCACGAAGAGCGGGTTCAGCGACTGGTACCAGGTGGCCGAGAAGCCGAGGCCGAAGACGGTGTCGGCGGTCTTGTCGTCCGCGAACAGGGACAGCGTGGAGCCACCCTGGTCGTAGATCATCCAGAAGACGGCGGCGGCGATGAAGAACCAGATGTAAGCGGTCATCTTCGACTGCTCGGCACCCGACAGGTCCTTGTCGCGCTTGATGCGCGTCAGCACCGCGACCGGGATGAACAGGCCGGCCAGCGTCAGCGGGACCAGCGCCCAGTTCAGCGTGTACGCGCCGAGGGCGACCACGGCGCCGTAGAAGACGGCGATGCCCACGACGGCGAACGCGGCCTTCGTGAGGACGGCCTTGCGCTCCTCCGGGGACAGCGGGTTCGGGACCAGGCTGCTCTTCGGGCTCAGGTGCTTGGTGCCGAGCAGGAACTGGGCGAGACCCAGGCCCATGCCGACGGCGGCGAGGGCGAAGCCCAGGTGCCAGTTGTGCTCCTTGCCGACCGTGCCGACGACGAGCGGGGCCACGAAGGCGCCGAGGTTGATCCCGACGTAGAAGAGGGTGAAGCCACCGTCACGACGCGGGTCCTCGGGACCGTCGTACAGGTGACCGACCATCGTGGAGATGTTGGCCTTCAGCAGACCCGAACCGGCCGCGACCAGGATCAGACCGACGAAGAACATCGCCTGACCGGGAACGGCCAGCGACAGGTGACCGGCCATGATCACGAAACCGGCGATGGCGACCGTCTTGCGGGCGCCCCAGACACGGTCGCCGAACCAGCCGCCCGGCATCGCCATGAGGTAGACCATGGAGACGTACACCGAGTAGATGGCCGTGGTCGTGGCCGCTGTCATGGCCAGACCGCCGCCCTGGCTGCCCGTGGCGGCGTCGGCGCCGCCCGAGACCAGGTAGTACACCAGGAGGGCGCGCATGCCGTAGTAGGAGAAGCGCTCCCACATCTCGGTCATGAACAGAGTGGCCAGGCCACGGGGGTGGCCGAAGAAGGTCTTTTCGGTGGACGGGTCCGCCGAACCCTTCGTCAGGCTGGAAGCCATGGTCGATCCTTGCTTGATCGGGACGCTTCGCTTCGTGAGCGGTACAGCGCCCGGTGGGGGGTGGCCGGCACCGGCGACGTACGCCCCACCCCACGCCCTGGGGTCTCGCAGCCGCGACGGCGGCGAAGGGACATCCGTAACCGGGATCCACGCCTTGCGCGCACCTTCGCGCGCAGGGCCCGGCCCACAGGTCATTCACTGTCATCAAGCCCGGTGAGGGCAGTCTCTTCAGACTGCCTCGCCGGTCAGGACAGAAGAAGAGGCCTTTGGCTCGCTTTTCGGCACAAAGGACCTCGAGGTAGTGCATCAGGCGTCTCGACACCATACGACACGACACTGCGGCATATGAATGCACTTGAGATATGGATCACAGGCTTCCGGGGAACCGTTTGATCACATTCAAAGGCGCCGGGTCGCCTCACAGGGTAGATCCACAGGGGTGTCCGGGTGCAGCCCTGCGGCCGCCCGCCGCGGACTACCATCACCCACATGACGCGTGTACTGCTCGCCGAGGACGACGCATCCATCTCGGAACCCCTGGCCCGCGCCCTGCGCCGGGAAGGGTACGAGGTCGAGGTCCGCGAGGACGGACCGACCGCGCTGGACGCGGGACTGCAGGGCGGCGTCGATCTTGTCGTCCTGGACCTGGGCCTGCCCGGGATGGACGGCCTGGAAGTCGCCCGCCGGCTGCGTGCCGAGGGGCACGGCTTCCCGATCCTGGTGCTGACCGCCCGGGCGGACGAGGTCGACACCGTGGTCGGGCTCGACGCCGGGGCCGACGACTACGTGACCAAGCCCTTCCGGCTCGCCGAGCTGCTGGCCCGGGTCCGGGCCCTGCTCCGGCGCGGCGCCACCGAGCCCGCGCAGCCCCCCGCCACCCACGGGGTGCGGATCGACGTCGAGTCGCACCGCGCCTGGATGGGGGAGGAGGAGCTCCAGCTCACGGCCAAGGAGTTCGACCTGCTGCGGGTCCTGGTGCGCGACGCGGGCCGGGTCGTCACCCGCGACCAGCTCATGCGCGAGGTCTGGGACACCACCTGGTGGTCCTCCACCAAGACCCTGGACATGCACATCTCCTGGCTGCGCAAGAAGCTGGGCGACGACGCCGCGAACCCGCGCTACATCGCCACCGTCCGGGGCGTCGGCTTCCGCTTCGAGAAGAGCTGACCGCCCCGGGGGCACCCGTTAGGGCATCCTCTAAGGCATGCGCCGCCGCCTGATCAACTCCACGCTCGCCGTGGTGCTCGTCGTGATCGCCGTGTTCGGGATCTCCCTCGTGATCGTGGAGACCCGGACGATCACCAGCAGTGCCCAGGACAGCGTCGAATCCGAGGCCCTGCGCCTGGTCGGCATCGTCGAGTCGAACGTGCTGGAGAAGAAGGCGATCGACGCCCGCTCGCTCGGCGAACAGCTGGACGCGGGCCGCCACGCCCGCATCCAGGTCCCCGGCCAGCTCCCGATCGAGATCGGCGTGCCCGTCGACGGCAGCGCCCTGCGCGGCAGCGCCAAGGGGGAACAGGGCGAGAGCGTGGTGGTCGAGGAGTCCCGCTCCACGGTCACCAAGGAGGTCGGCCGCACCCTCGCGGTGGTCGGCGCCGTCGCCCTGCTGGCCGTCGTGGCGGCGGTCCTGCTCGCCGTCCGCCAGGCCAACCGGCTGGCCTCGCCCCTGACCGACCTCGCGGAGACCGCCGAACGCCTCGGCTCGGGCGACCCCCGGCCGCGCCACAAGCGGTACGGGGTGCCCGAGCTGGACCGGGTCGCGGACGTCCTGGACGCCAGCGCCGAGCGGATCGGGCGGATGCTGACCGCCGAGCGGCGCCTGGCCGCCGACGCCTCGCACCAGCTGCGGACCCCGCTGACCGCGCTGTCGATGCGGCTGGAGGAGATCACGGTCACGGACGACCTGGAGACCGTACGGGAAGAGGCGAGCATCGCCCTCACCCAGGTGGAGCGGCTCACGGACGTGGTGGAACGCCTGCTGACGAACTCCCGCGACCCGCGCACGGGCTCGGCGGTCCCCTTCGACCTGGACGAGGTCGTCAAGCAGCAGGTGGAGGAGTGGCGGCCGGCCTACCGCAGCGCCGGACGCGCCATCGTGCGCTCCGGGAAGCAGGGGATGCGGGCCGTGGGCACGCCGGGCGCGGTGTCCCAGGTGCTGGCGACGCTGGTCGAGAACGCGCTCATGCACGGCGGCGGTACGGTCGCCCTGCGCACCCGCGTGACCGGGAACCAGGCGGTCATCGAGGTGACGGACGACGGTCCGGGAGTCCCTCCGGACCTCGGCAACCGGATCTTCGAGCGGGCGATCAGCGGGCGGAATTCCACGGGCATCGGCCTCGCGGTGGCCCGGGACCTCGCCGAGGCGGACGGCGGCCGCCTCGAACTGCTCCAGGCACAGCCGCCGGTCTTCGCCCTGTTCCTCAGCCGCACGGCACCGGAACGGGTGGAGCTGGAACAGCCGGTGCGCTAGGCCGTCCCTTCCGGATCTTGCCCGGCCCGCTAGCGGGCGGCGGGCTCCGGGGAGACGGGCGAGACGGGCGAGACGGGGGCGACGGGCGCGGGCCCGGCGGCCGGGACGTCCTCGCGCTGCGCGGCGACCACCGGGGCCGCGGCGGTCGTGGCGGTCGTGGCGACGGCGGGCTCGGGCAGCGCCCGGAAGACCCAGGTCCGGTAGGACCAGAAGCGGAACACGGTCGCGATGCCCATGCCGAGGAACTTGAATATGTTGCTCTGCAGGTTGCTGTCCCAGCCGAACCCGTAGGTCGCCACGTAGAGCACGCCGCTCTCGATGATCATGCCGATCAGGCTGAACGCCACGAACAGGGTCAGCTCGCGGCGGCGGCTGCCCCGGTCGCGGTCGCGGTAGGTGAAGTACCGGAACCCGATGTAATTGCTGATGATCGCCACGACGATGGCTATGACGCTGGCGCGCACGACGGCCAGGTCGGTCGTGCTCCGGAGCAGGTTGAAGACGCCGAAGTTGACCAGCACGCCCAGACCGCCGACGGCGCCGAACTTCAGGACCTCCCGGCCGATGCCGCGGAAGCGTTCGGTCAGCGTGACGGGTTGCGGCGTACTCATGTGATGGCTCAGTCCCTGCCGGTCGATGGTTCCAACCTGTCCATGGTAAGTGTCCGCCCCATGAAACGTGTGTGCCTTCCGACACCCGTGCGGAGCAGCGGACGGGACGCGCGTAGACCTCGCCGGCTGACATGAACCGGCCCGGGCGGCGTCCGAATGGCGGAATCCGGCCGATACCCTGGAGGAGTGACGTTCCCGGTAATCGGCATGGTCGGCGGCGGGCAGCTCGCCCGCATGACCCACGAGGCGGGTATCCCCCTCGGCATCAGATTCAAGATCCTCAGTGACAGCCCACAGGACTCGGCGGCCCAGGTCGTGAGCGACGTCGTCATCGGCGACTATCGCGATCTGGAGACGCTGCGCGCTTTCGCGCGCGGCTGCGACGTGATCACCTTCGATCACGAGCACGTACCCACCGAGCACCTGCGGGCCCTGGAAGCGGACGGCATCCCCGTCCGCCCGGGGCCCGACGCGCTCGTGCACGCCCAGGACAAGGGGGTGATGCGCGCCCGGCTCGACCAGATCGGCGCGCCCAGTCCCCGCCACCGGATCGTGAGCGATCCGGCGGACGCGGTGGCCTTCGCGGCCGAGGTCGGCGGTTTCCCCGTCATCCTCAAGACCGTGCGGGGCGGGTACGACGGCAAGGGCGTGTGGTTCGTGCGGACCGAGGAGGACGCGGAAGCGCCCTTCAAGGCCGGCGTCCCCGTGCTGGCCGAGGAGAAGGTGGAGTACGTACGGGAGCTGGCGGCCAACATCGTCCGCTCCCCGCACGGCCAGGCCGTGGCGTACCCCGTCGTCGAGTCCGTCCAGGTGGACGGGGTGTGCGACACGGTGATCGCCCCCGCCCCGAACCTCTCCGAGGCCCTCGCGGGCGAGGCCCAGGCCCTCGCCCTGCGGATCGCCAAGGAACTCGACGTGACCGGCCACCTGGCCGTCGAGCTGTTCGAGACGGCCGACGGCCGGATCCTGGTCAACGAACTGGCCATGCGCCCGCACAACTCCGGGCACTGGACCCAGGACGGCGCGATGACCTCCCAGTTCGCCAACCACGTACGGGCGGTCCTGGACCTCCCGCTGGGCGACCCGCGCCCGCGCGCCCGCTGGACGGTCATGGCGAACGTCCTCGGCGGGGACTACCCCGACATGTACGCGGCGTACTTGCACTGCATGGCGCACGACCCCCAGCTGAAGATCCACATGTACGGCAAGGACGTGAAACCCGGACGCAAGGTCGGCCACGTCAACACCTACGGCGACGACCTGGACGATGTGCTGGAGCGCGCACGTCACGCAGCCGGCTACCTCAGAGGGACGATCACAGAATGAGCACTTCCACCGGGCCCGTCATCGGCATCGTCATGGGCTCCGACTCCGACTGGCCCGTCATGGAGGCCGCCGCCCAGGCCCTCGCGGAGTTCGACATCCCCTTCGAGGTCGACGTCGTCTCGGCGCACCGGATGCCGCGCGAGATGATCGCGTACGGCGAGCAGGCCGCCGGGCGCGGACTCAAGGCGATCATCGCCGGGGCCGGCGGCGCCGCGCACCTGCCCGGGATGCTCGCCTCGGTGACCCCGCTGCCCGTGATCGGCGTACCGGTACCGCTCAAGTACCTCGACGGCATGGACTCGCTGCTCTCGATCGTCCAGATGCCCGCCGGGGTTCCCGTCGCCACCGTCTCGGTCGGCGGGGCGCGCAACGCCGGTCTGCTGGCCGCGCGGATCCTGGCGACCCAGGACGCGGAGCTGATGACCCGGATGCGGGAGTTCCAGCAGGAGCTCAACGACCAGGCCACCGAGAAGGGCAAGCGGCTGCGCAACAAGGTCGCGGGCACGGACGCCTTCGGGTTCGGGTTCGGCAAGTGAGCGCGACCGCTTCGGAGCGGCTCGGCGAGGCGCTGGAGCTGCTCGCCGAGCACCCGGTCGTCGACGGCCACAACGACCTCCCGTGGGCCCTGCGCCACCAGGTCCGCTACGACCTGGACCGGCGGGACATCGCCGCCGACCAGTCCGCGCACCTGCACACCGACATCCCCCGGCTGCGGGCCGGCGGGGTCGGGGCGCAGTTCTGGTCCGTCTACGTGCGCTCCGACTTCGCGGGCGACGAGGCGGTCAGCGCCACCCTGGAGCAGATGGACGCGGTCGGCCAGCTGATCGCGCGCTACCCGCACGACCTGGTGCGGGCGCTGACGGCGGACGACATGGAGGCGGCGCGGGCGGACGGCCGGATCGCCTCGCTGATGGGCGCCGAGGGCGGCCACTCCATCAACAACTCGCTGGCGACCCTGCGCTCCCTGCACCGGCTCGGCGTGCGGTACATGACGCTCACGCACAACGACACCATCGACTGGGCGGACTCGGCGACCGACGAGCCGCGCCACGGCGGGCTGAGCGACTTCGGCCGCGAGGTCGTGCGCGAGATGAACCGCATCGGCATGCTGGTCGACCTCTCGCACGTGGCCGCCACCACCATGCGCGACGCGCTCGCCGTCTCGGTGGCGCCGGTGATCTTCTCGCACTCGTCCGCGCTGGCGGTCTGCGACCACCCGCGCAACATCCCGGACGACGTGCTCGCGCAGCTCCCGGCCAACGGGGGCGTGGCCATGGTCACCTTCGTGCCCAAGTTCATCCTCCCGTCGGCGGTGGCCTGGACGGCGGCCGCCGACGAGAACCTGCGCGCGCACGGGCTGCACCACCTGGACACCGGGGCCGAGGCGATGGCCCTGCACCGCGCCTTCGAGGCGCAGAACCCGCGCCCGGTCGCCACGGCGGCCACGGTCGCCGACCACCTGGACCACATGCGCGAGGTCGCGGGCGTGGACCACATCGGCATCGGCGGGGACTACGACGGCACGGCCTTCACCCCGGCCGGGCTGGACGACGTATCGGGGTACCCGAACCTGATCGCCGAGCTGCTGACGCGCGGCTGGTCGCGGGCCGACCTGGCGAAGCTGACCTGGTCGAACGCGGTACGGGCGCTGCGGGACGCGGAGTCGGTGGCGGCCGGGCTGTCGGCGGCCCGGGGCCCGTCGAACGCGGTGCTGTAACCGCGGCGGGCCGGGGCGGCGGCTGTCGCTGGGGCGGGCCGGAGGCGGGGTGGCGGGGTGGCGGGGCCCGGGGGACCGCGCGGCGGGGATCCGGGGGGCGGGATCCGGGGGGCTCACCGCCACCCGAACGCCACATCCGCCGCGAACCCACGCGTCCCCCATGTCACGGTGGCAACACTTCTCTCTCTCCCGCTGCCGCCGAGACCGGAGCGAACGCCATGGCCGACCTGCAGGACGAACCCGCACTCGCGGGCTCCGCCCCCGCCGCACCCGGCTCCGCCGGAGCCGCCCCCGCACCCGCCCCCGTGCCCGCCACGGGGATGCCCGGAGCCCTCGACCGGGCCGCCGCGCTGCTGGCCGTCCATCCCGTCGCCGACGGGTGCAACACCCTGCTCTGGACGCTGCGCCAGAGCCCCTACCACGACAGCATCGACACCCCCGAGGGCGGTGTGGACACCGACATCCCCCGGCTGCGCGCCGGCGCGGTCGGCGCCCAGTTCTGGTCGCTGCTCACCCCCGGGCACGACCGGGTGGTGGCCGAGACCCTCGAACAGATCGACGTCGCGCAGAGCCTGATGCGCCGCTACCCCGACAGCCTGGCCCTCGCGCTGTGCGCGGACGACATGGCCGACGCGCGCAACCGGGGCCGTATCGCCTCGTTCCTCGGCCCGGCGCCGGGCCGCACGCTCACCGACTCGCTCGGCACCCTGCGGGCCTTCCACGCCCTGGGCGTGCGCAGCATGGCTCCGGCGGGCGCCGCGTGGGCGGACCAGGGGCTGACCGCCTTCGGGCACGAGGTGGTGCGCGAGCTGAACCGGCTCGCGATCCTGATCGACCTGACCGGGTGCGACGACGCGGTGGCCGTGCAGATCGCGGGCGCCTCGAAGGCCCCCGTACTGATCTCCCACACGGCGGCCGCCGCCTGCACCCCGCACCCCGAGAACGTCTCCGACGAGGTCCTGCTCGCCCTGCGCGCCGCGGGCGGCCTGTGCATGGTCACCTTCGCCTCCGCCCGGACCGGCGACTCGCTGCACGCGGTGGCGGACCACCTGGACCACGTACGGGCGGTGGCGGGCCCGCACTGCGTCGGCCTCGGCGCCGCCTTCGGCGCCGAACCGCCCACCCCCCGCCCGGCGGGCCTGACCGACCCCTCCGGCTACCCCCATCTGATCGCGGAGCTCCTGGACCGCGGCTGGACGGAAGCGGACCTGGCCCTCCTGACCTGGGAAAACACCCAGCGCGTGCTACGCGACGCGGAATTCACGGCCCGCGCGGCCCAATACCGCCGAGGAGCGGCCTGACACCTGCGCGCCGCCCGTACCGCCTGACCGGGCGGCATTACGGGCGGCGCGGGGCCGATATCGGTTACGCCCGCGGGCGGCCCATCGCACGGTAGGTCCAGCCCGCCGCCCGCCACCGCGCGGAGTCCAGCGCGTTGCGGCCGTCCAGGACCAGCCGGTCCGAGACCAGCGGGGCCAGCGCCGCCGGGTCCAGCTCGCGGAACTCGCGCCATTCGGTCAGGTGCAGGACGACGTCCGCACCCGTGACCGCGGCCACCGCGGAGTCGGCGTAGGCCAGGGTCGGGAAGACCCGCCGCGCGTTGTCCATGCCCTTGGGGTCGTAGACGGTGACCTGCCCGCCCTGGAGGTGGATCTGGCCGGCCACGTTCAGCGCGGGGGAGTCCCGGACGTCGTCCGAGTCCGGCTTGAAGGTCGCGCCGAGGACGGCGACCCGCTTGCCGAGGAAGGAGCCGCCCACCGCGTCCCGGGCCAGCTCGACCATGTGGCCGCGGCGCCGCATGTTGATGGAGTCGACCTCGCGGAGGAAGGTCAGCGCCTGGTCGGCGCCCAGCTCGCCGGCCCGGGCCATGAAGGCCCGGATGTCCTTCGGCAGGCACCCGCCGCCGAAGCCGATGCCCGCGCGCAGGAACTTCGCGCCGATCCGGTCGTCGTGCCCGATCGCCTCGGCCAGCTTCACCACGTCGCCGCCCGCGGCCTCGCAGACCTCGGCCATCGCGTTGATGAAGGAGATCTTCGTGGCGAGGAAGGAGTTCGCGGCGGTCTTGACCAGCTCCGCCGTCGGGAAGTCGGTGACCACGAGCGGCGAGCCCTCGCCGAGCGGGGTCGCGTACACCTCGCGCAGCAGCTTCTCCGCGGTCTCGCCCTGGACGCCGATCACGATCCGGTCCGGGTGCAGGGTGTCCTGCACCGCGAAGCCCTCCCGCAGGAACTCCGGGTTCCAGGCCAGCTCCACGTCCGCGCCGGCCGGGGCCAGCTCGGTCAGCCGGGCCGCCAGCCGCTCGGCCGAGCCCACCGGGACGGTGGACTTGCCGACGACCAGGGCGGGCCGGGTCAGGTGCGGGGCCAGGGACTCGATCGCGGAGTCGACGTAGGACATGTCGCAGGCGTACTCGCCGTGCTTCTGCGGGGTGTTCACGCAGACGAAGTGCACGTCACCGAAGGCGCCGGCCTCCTCCCAGGAGGTGGTGAAGCGCAGCCGCCCGCTCGCGCCCGGCAGCCCGGCGACATGTGCGCCGAGCAGCTCCTCCAGCCCCGGTTCGTACATCGGGACCCGGCCCGCGGCCAGCATCTCGATCTTCTCCGGGACGATGTCCAGCCCCAGCACCTCGAAGCCCAGTTCGGCCATGGCGACGGCGTGGGTGGCGCCGAGATAGCCGGTACCGATCACAGTGATCTTGGGGGCCATGCGTGCTCCAAAGGTGCGGGGCCGTTTGCGGCCACCGAGCATAGTCGGGCACGGACGGGGGGACGGTCCTCCGTACCGGCCCCCGTGCCGGCCCCCGTGCCGGGCGCGCGGGCACCGCCTGTCACGCAGCTCACGTGCGGTTCACGTATCCGTGATCGGGCCGGGACACTAAGCTTCGGGTTACTTAACGGTAGTTAGCATCACGCATCACCTTGGGGAGTGAGAGTCTTGGCGGGTTCTGCCGACTTCGACCTGTACCGCCCGGCCGAGGAGCACGACATGCTCCGCGAGTCGGTCCGCTCGCTCGCCGAGGCGAAGATCCTGCCGTTCGCCGCCGCGGTCGACGAGGAGTCCCGCTTCCCGCAGGAGGCCCTGGACGCGCTCGTCGCCAGCGACCTGCACGCCGTCCACGTGCCCGAGAGCTACGGCGGCGCGGGCGCGGACGCCCTGGCCACCGTGATCGTGATCGAGGAAGTGGCCCGCGTCTGCGCGTCCTCCTCCCTGATCCCGGCCGTCAACAAGCTCGGCTCGCTCCCGGTGATCCTCTCCGGCTCCGAGGAGCTGAAGGCGAAGTACCTGGGTCCGCTGGCCAAGGGCGACGCGATGTTCTCGTACGCGCTCTCCGAGCCCGACGCGGGCTCGGACGCGGCCGGCATGAAGACCCGCGCGGTGCGCGACGGCGACTTCTGGGTGCTCAACGGCGTCAAGCGCTGGATCACCAACGCGGGCGTCTCCGAGTACTACACGGTGATGGCCGTCACGGACCCGGAGAAGCGCTCCAAGGGCATCTCGGCCTTCGTCGTCGAGAAGTCGGACGAGGGCGTCTCCTTCGGCGCCCCGGAGAAGAAGCTCGGCATCAAGGGCTCGCCGACCCGCGAGGTCTACCTCGACAACGTGCGCATCCCCGCCGACCGCATGATCGGCGCCGAGGGCACCGGCTTCGCCACCGCCATGAAGACCCTGGACCACACCCGCATCACCATCGCGGCCCAGGCGCTCGGCATCGCCCAGGGCGCCCTGGACTACGCCAAGGGCTACGTCCAGGAGCGCAAGCAGTTCGGCAAGCCGATCGGCGACTTCCAGGGCGTGCAGTTCATGCTCGCGGACATGGCCATGAAGCTCGAGGCGGCCCGCCAGCTGACCTACGCGGCCGCCGCCCGCTCGGAGCGCGTCTCCGGCGGAGGCCCCCACGAGGACCTCACCTTCTTCGGCGCCGCGGCCAAGTGCTTCGCCTCCGACGTGGCCATGGAGGTCACCACGGACGCCGTCCAGCTCCTCGGCGGCTACGGCTACACCCGGGACTACCCGCTGGAGCGCATGATGCGCGACGCCAAGATCACGCAGATCTACGAAGGCACCAACCAGGTCCAGCGCATCGTCATGGCGCGCAACCTGCCGTAGCGCCTTCGCCCGCACGGACACACGCACGGACACCCGCACGGGCACGTGTACGGACACCCGCACGGACACACGACGGCCTCGACGCGATCGCGCCGGGGCCGCTGTGCCGTGCGGTGTGGTGCCGTGCAGGTCCCGCCGTGCGATGCCCCGCCGACGTCCGGCGCGTCAAGGCGCGGCCCCCTTCCGGGTACCGGCTCGCTAACGATCCGGGGCCGGTCCGGGGGCGTGCCCACTCGGGAGTCCCGTGGGGTGGCCCGGGCGGGAAGTGCCCGTCACCCGGCCGCCGGGCGGCGGCAGTTGGCCCGGCCGGCGCGCCGGGCACCGGGCCCCGTCCGGGTACGGACCCCTGAGAAGGGAACCAACCGGTCCGGTGGATCGTCCTGGTACGTAACCTCCCATAAGCAGTGCCGTGACCGGAGGGGTTCCCCCGGAGCCGCCTCCGGCCTTCGCACGTCCCCGGGTGGGCTAAATTTGAACCTTCGTGCGCCCGAACCTGATGGGGAGAAGAAATGACGGAAGCGATCCTGCTGGTCGGTGGGCAGGGGACGCGACTGCGCCCCGTCACGGTGAACACCCCCAAGCCGATGGTTCCGGCTGCCGGTGTGCCGTTCCTCGCCCACCAGATAGCCAGGGCCGCCGACGCCGGTGTGACGCACATCGTGATGGCCACCTGCTACCTGGCCGAGGTCTTCGAGCCCTACTTCGGTGACGGCTCCGACTTCGGCGTCCACCTCGAGTACGTCGTCGAGGACGAACCCCTCGGCACCGGTGGCGCCATCCGCAACGCCGCCCAGCTGCTGACCGGCGGCGCCGACGAGCCCGTCCTGGTCTTCAACGGCGACATCCTGACCGGCCTGGACATCCGCGGCCTGGTCGACTCCCACCGCGACGCCGACGCGGACGTCTCCCTGCACCTGGTGCGGGTCGAGGACCCGCGCGCCTTCGGTCTGGTCCCCACCGACTCCGAGGGGCGGGTGCTGGCCTTCACCGAGAAGCCGCAGACCCCTGAGGAGATCGTCACCGACCAGATCAACGCGGGCTGCTACGTCTTCCGCCGTTCGGTGATCGACTCCATTCCGGCCGGTCGACCGGTATCCGTCGAGCGCGAGACCTTCCCCGGCCTGCTCGCCTCCGGCGCCAAGCTCTACGGCAAGACCGAGGACACGTACTGGCTGGACCTCGGCAAGCCCGAGTCCTTCGTCCAGGCCTCCTCCGATCTGGTCCGCGGCGTCGTCCACTCCCCGGCCGTTCCGGGCCCGCGCGGTGAGGCGCTGGTCCTCCCCGGCGCCCAGGTGGCGGACGGAGCCAAGGTTTCGGGAGGTACCGTTGTAGGTGCCGGTGCCCGGATCGAGTCGGGCGCCGTCGTACTGGGCTCCATCGTGCTGGACGGCGCCACCATCGGTCCGGACACGCACGTGACCGCCAGTCTGATCGGTGCCGGCGCCGCCGTGGGCGCGCGCACGGTGCTGAACGGCGCGGTCATCGGGGATGGCGCGCTGGTAGGGGCTGACAACGAACTTCGCGCCGGGGTGCGGGTGTGGTGTGAGGCAGAGCTGCCTCCCGCCGCCGTGCGCTTCTCCTCGGACCGGTGACCCCGGGCCGGGTGCATGCGCGTACCGACCGACTTCAGTGAGGCATAACCCTGTGATAGGCGAGCAGAAGACTCCCGGCGAGACCTCGGGCGCCGTCGCGGCCGCGGCCGCATCCACCAAGCTTCCCGACGCGTGGGCGCACACCCCGCTGACCGTGGTCATGCCCACGTACAACGAGGCGGGCAACCTGCCGGGCATGGTCGAGCTGCTGATGGGCCTGGACCTGCCGGGCCTGCGCCTGCTGATCGTCGACGACTCCTCGCCCGACGGCACCGGCAAGATCGCCGAAGACCTCGCCGAGGGCCACCTCGCCGAGGACGGCACCCCCCGCATGTCGGTCCTGCACCGCACCACGAAGGACGGCCTCGGCCGCGCCTACGCCGCGGGCATGACCAAGGCCGTCGAGGACGGCGCCCGGTACGTCCTGCAGATGGACGCCGACGGCTCGCACCCCTCGGGCAAGATCGCCGAGATGCTGGGCGTCGCCATGTCCACCGGCGCGGGCCTCGTCGTCGGCAGCCGTTACGTCCCCGGCGGCACCCTCTCCGACGCCTGGGGCGCCCACCGCAAGCTGCTGTCGCGCTGGGCCAACGCCTACGCCAGCACCATCCTGGGCACCCGCGTCCGTGACATCACGGGCGGCTTCAACATGTGGAGCGCCGAGGCGCTGCGCGCCATCGACCTGGCGTCGGTCGGCAGCGCGGGCTACAGCTTCCAGGTGGAGATGAAGTTCAAGGCGCTGCGCCGCGACTTCCAGGTCATGGAGGTCCCGATCCACTTCGAGGACCGCACCATCGGCGAGTCCAAGATGAACCTCGCGGTCCAGCTGGAGTCCATCGCCATGCCGTGGAAGCTGCGCGCCCGCGCCCGTCGCTGATCCGAGCACGCGCACACGTAGGGGAAGGGCCCGCCGGACGTCGTCCGGCGGGCCCTTCCCGTGCTCCGCACGCCCCCTCGCGCTCCCGCACGCCGTGCCACGGAACGTGTCCGATCACCTACGGTCTGTGATGTCAGCTGGTCGGGGAGAGGAAAGAGGCAGGCGAATGATGCGACGTGCGGTCAAGCTTCTCGGGGCGTGCGCGGCGGCCGCGGTCCTGGCGCTGGCGGCGCCCGGCGCCGCGCAGGCGGCCCGGGGGGTCCTGATCATCGACGGCGCGCGGTACGGCGACCCCGCCGGCTGCTACGGCTTGGGCGACTTCGTCCCGTCCCGGGTGGTCAACGGCACGGACACGACGGCCTGGGTCTGGTCGGGCGCCCAGTGCGACGGGGAGGTGGTGCAGGCGATCCTCTCCGGTCAGGGTGCCGTGGCGCACGGCCGCAGCCTCTTCATCGAGTGAACGGCCGGCGAGGTGTGGTGCGGTGCGGTGCGGCGACCGGAAGCTTCCGTCGCCGCACCGCCCGCCCGAGAGGGCCTAGTTGGCCGTCACCGTCACCTTCTCGCCGTTCTGGATCTGCTTGACGAGCTGCTGCATCTTCGTCTTGTCCCAGATGAGGTTGCCGCCCCGCTCACCGGAGATCGGCATGTTCATGGAGACGCCGTCACCGCCGCTGATGCCCTTCATCGCGAAGAACATCTCGCCCAGGTCCCACAGGCCCATGTCCTTGTCCACGATCAGGGTGTCCAGCCCCGCGCCCAGCGTCGGGTACAGCCGGAACGGGTTCATGATCGTGCCCGGCGTCGCCGCCTGATGGGCCAGGGTCGACAGGAACTTCTGCTGGTTCTTGGTCCGCGCCAGGTCCGACTCGGCGAAGGCGTAGCGGGTCCGGACGAAGGCCAGCGCCTGCTGGCCGTTGAGCGTCTGCTCGCCCGCCTTGAAGTCGGCCCCGGACTTCTCGTCCTTGAAGCCCTTCTCGATGTTCATGTCCACACCGCCGAGGGCGTCCACGATGTTCGCGAAGCCCGCGAAGCCGATCTCGGCGTAGTGGTCGATGCGCAGGCCCGTGTTGAACTCCACGGTGCGCACGAGCAGCTCCGGGCCGTCGTCCGCGTACGTGGCGTTCAGCTTCTCGTGCTTGCCCTTGGCCGGGAACTTCTTGCCGGACTGCGAGCCGATGAAGCTGGGGACCTCGACGTCCGAGTCGCGCGGCAGCGAGACCATGGTGTTCCCGCTGGAGCAGGCCGCCAGGATCATCATCGAGTCGGTCCGCTTGCCCTCGGCCGAGCCGGTGTGCAGCTTCTTCTTCTCCTCGTCGGACATGCCCTCGCGGCTGTCGGAGCCGACGATGAGGTACGTCGTGCAGTCGCCCTCCTTGGGGCGCTCGATGACCTTGGAGAGGTCGACCTCGCGGCGCACCTTGGAGTCGGCCCAGAAGTAGGTGCCGACGGTGGTCACGACCAGCGCCGAGACCAGCACGATCGAGCCGATCTTGATCCGCTTGCGCCAGTCCGGGGCCGGTCCCGGGGCGCGGCCCGGCCGGCCCTCTCCACCCGGACCGCCGGGGCCGCCGGGGCCCGCGGGTCCGCCCGGTCCGCCCGGGCGCTGGGGGGCGGGGGATCCGTAGACCTGCCCGGTGTTGTAACCGCTGTCGTAACCGTCGTCGTACGAGGGCTGCTGCTGGGGCGGTACGCCGTACCCGGGCGGCGCCTGCGCGGGGCGGCCCTGCGACGGGACGGGCGGCTGCCCGGACGGCCGCACCGGCGGCTGCCGGCGCTGGACGTGCGGCATCCGCCGGGCGTCCTCGGGACGCGCCTGGGCGCCGCCGCGTCCGTACCGGTCGTCGCGGTTCTCGTTCCGCCGCCCATCAGGCCAGTCATTCATGGGACAAGGATGCCTGGCCCGCAGGGGCGCGGGACAGGGCGGGCGGGGGTTCGTACCGGTGCTGTTGCAGAGCTGATGCATCCGCGACAGCTTTAAGGTGGCGGTATGACAGACACACCGGACGTGCGGGGCGGGCAGGGCGAGCAGCCGCCCGGAAAGCCGATCTCGGCCTCGCGGACCACCCTCAGCCACATCATGACGGCCAACGACACCAATCTCCTCGGCACGGTGCACGGCGGTGTGATCATGAAGCTGGTGGACGACGCGGCCGGCGCCGTCGCCGGGCGCCACTCCGGCGGCCCCGCCGTCACCGCCTCCATGGACGAGATGGCCTTCCTCGCGCCCGTCCGGGTCGGCGACCTCGTGCACGTGAAGGCGCAGTGCAACTGGACCGGCCGCTCCTCGATGGAGATCGGCGTACGGGTCCTGGCCGAGCGGTGGAACGAGTCCACCCCCGCCACCCAGGTCGGCAGCGCCTACCTCGTCTTCACCGCCGTGGACGCCGACGGCAAGCCGCGCACCGTCCCGCCGGTGACCCCCGAGACCGACCAGGACCGCCGCCGCTACCAGGAGGCCGAGATCCGCCGCACGCACCGCCTCGCCCGACGCCGGGCGATCATGGCGCTGCGCGAGGAAAGAGCGGCCCAGGGCTTCGACGCCTGAACCGGAGGCGGGTGTTCCCGGTCACTCCGGCCATGGGCGGCCTGTGGGTCCGTGGCGGACCCCCGTAAAGTGTCGCGGACGTCCGCGGCTCGCGCGGCGGACCGGAACTCGGCTCTCCTGCCTTCCTGCCTACAGTCGGCCTCGCCGCGGAGTTGTCCCTACATGTCGACCGTCACACCGCCCCCGCCCCTGCGGGAGGCCGTCCCCACCCCGCAGGACCGCGGTACGAGGGGACCCCGGCGTCCCCGTCTCTACGTGCTCGACGGACTGCGCCTGATCGCGGCGCTCTCCGTGGTCGCCTTCCACTGGACCGGCGTCAACATCCACCCGGAGGTCTGGGGCCAGCGGGCCCAGACGGTGATGCCGACGCTCCACCGGTTCGGTGCCTACGGCTGGATGGGCGTCCAGCTGTTCTTCCTGATCAGCGGCTTCGTCATCTGCATGTCCTGCTGGGGGCGCTCGCCCCGGGACTACTTCACCTCCCGCGTGGTGCGCCTCTACCCGGCCTACTGGGCGGGCATCATCATCACCACCCTCGTGGTGAACTTCGCGGCCACGGTCCGCGCCGCCCGCCACCCGATGAGCCTCAGCGACGTGCTGACCAACCTCACGATGCTGGAGCGCCCGCTCGGCGTCACCGAGGCGGACGGCGTCTACTGGACCCTCTGGATCGAGCTGCGGTTCTACCTGCTGTTCGCGGTCGTCGCGGTGATGGGCCTGACCTACCGGCGGGTCCTCGCCTTCTGCGGCATCTGGACGATCCTGGCGGTCATCACCCCGGGCACCGGCAGCAAGCTCATGGACACCGTCTTCATGCCGCAGGACGCCCCGTACTTCATCGCGGGCGTTGCCATGTACCTGATCTACCGCTTCGGTGTGAACCCGATGCTGCTCGGAGTGGTCGCCTTCTCCTGGCTGTTCGCGCAGAACCGGCTGCACATCACGGTCGGCTCCTACGAGTACGAGGTCCACCACACGCTGTCCTGGCCGGTCATGGCCGTCATCTCCGGCGCGAGCTTCCTGGTCATGCTCGCCGTCTCGATGGGCGCCCTCAACTGGATCCGCTGGAAGTGGCTGACGGTGGCGGGCGCGCTGACGTACCCCGTCTACCTGCTCCACCAGGAGCTGGGCTGGGCCATGATCCGCTGGGGCCGCGACCACGGCATCGCCCCCTACCCGCTGCTCGCGATGTGCCTGGCCGCGATCCTCTCGCTGGCCTGGCTCGTCCACCGGTACGCCGAGCGCCCCCTGTCCGCGCTGCTCAAGCGGCTGCTGGACGGCGCGCGGGGCCCCGCGGCGGCGCCGAAGAGCGACCCGCCCGTACGCGCCCGCGGCTAGGGGGTGTCTGACGGATGTCCGCGGCGTCGCCGGGCCCCCGGGATTGGGTTCCGGCGGCGTCGCTCACTTACCCTGGATCGTTGACCGATCCGGAAGGCATGAGCAGATGACCACCAGCAGTACGGCCGTCGTGCCCGAAGCCGGCTCCGGACGGGAGCCGTCGGCTCCCGGAGCCGGAGGGGCGTCCCGCGCACGGCGCGCCTCCGGTGCCTCCCGCTTCGACTGGCTGTGGGCGGCGCTGCTGACCTTCGCGGTCACCACGATAGGCAGCGGCAACGCCCAGCCCTGGCGCGACGAGTTCGCCAGCTGGAACGCTGCCCTCCGTGACACCGACGACCTCGTCGGGATGCTCGGCCACGTCGACGCCGTCTCCGGTGCGTACTACCTGATCCTGCACGGCTGGGTCTCCGTCTTCGGCGACTCCGAGGCCATGCTCCGGATGCCGTCGGCCCTGGCCATGGCCGGGGCGGCGGCCTTCGTCGTCCTGGCGGCCCGTCACCTCTTCGACCGCCGTACCGCCGTCTTCGCCGGGCTGCTGTTCGCCCTGCTGCCCGCCGTCTCCAAGTACGGCCAGGAAGCCCGCTCGTACGCCTTCGTCGTCCTCGCGGTCGCCGCGGCCACCTGGCTGCTGTTGCGGGCGCTGGACCGCCCGACGGCGCTGCGCTGGCTGCCGTACTCCCTCGCGGTGGCCGCGGCGGGCCTGTTCCACGTGGTCTCCCTGCTCTTCCTGATGCCGCACGCGATGATCGTGGTGCTGCGCTGGTGGCGCGCCCGCGCCCGGCGGCTGCCCGTCACCTTCACCGCCGCCGTCGCGGTGGGCCTGCTGCCGGTGATCCCGCTGGCCCTGCTCGGCCAGAGCCAGGTGGGCCGTCAGATCAGCTGGCTCAAGGTCCCGCACCTGCGCGGCATCGCGGACCTGTGGACCAACCTCTTCGCTTCCCCGCTGGTCGCGCTCGGCATGGCCGCCGCCGCGCTGCTCCCGCTGGCCTGGAGCCGCGGACGGCGCCCCGCCGTCGAGATCGGCCTGGTGGCCGCCGTCCCGATCGTGGTCGCCTGGGTGATCTCGCAGGGCAGCACCTCGTACTTCCTCGACCGCTACCTGCTCTTCACGCTGCCCGGCTGGGTGGTGCTCGCCGCGGCCGGTCTGGCCGCGCTGCGGCCGCGGGTGGCCGGTGTGGCCGCTCTGGCCCTGCTGATCCTGCTCGGGGTCACCGACCAGCGTCAGCTGCGGACGAAGTACGTGAAGGACCGCACCGACGGGCGGGCCGTGGCGGACATCATCGGCAAGGACTACAAGCCCGGCGACGGCTTCGCACCCGTCAGGGGCACCGACCGCGTCTACATGATCGACTTCACCGTCGAGTACTACCTGCCCCCGCGGATCCGGCTGAAGGACGTCTTCGCCCAGCGCTCCGCTATCGCGAGCGACGACCTCTTCCCCGTCGAGTGCGACAAGCCGGCCGTCTGCCTGGACGGGACGCGGCGGGTGTGGGTCGTCACCTGGAGCGGTACGGACAACCCGTACCACAAGCTCCCCGAGCCGCAGGAGAAGGCGCTCAAGGACCACTACAAGGTGGTCAAGAGCACCAAGGCGGGCAACCTCCAGGTCACCCTGGTCGAGCGCAACCGCTGACGGCCGTTCAGCTCCCGCACACCACCTGGTCGCCCGTCACCACGCCGAATTCGCCTTGGTAGGGGTCCTCGGCGCGGACCGGGACCACCTTCTTGTAGTCCGCGCCCGCCGTCACGATCAGGGTGCGCCCCTGCCCGGCCACCGCCCGCAGCTCGATGCCCGGGAGGGCCGCCGCCACCGTCCGCGCCGAGCGGTCCCAGCGCGGGTCGTACGTCACCAGCGTGCGCTTGATCTCCCGGCTGGCCGCGAGCCCGGGGGTCCGCGTGGTGTCGAAGCCGGTGGCCCGCAGCGCCTCGTCGACCCGGCCGCCCATCCCGTCGATCCGGGTGCCGTTCTCCACCTGGATCCGGATCTGCTGGGGCGACACGTCCACCGGCACGGCGGGCTGCGGCGCGGCCCGCCCCGGCGCGGGCGCCGGCCGGGCCGGGGCCAGCGGCCGGTCGTCGCGCAGCGCCGCAAACACCTTCGCCGCCTTCGGCTCGTCCCACTTGACCGTGTCGCCGAGGCCCTTGACCGGGAACGAGGCGTCCCCGACCGGTACGGACGCGAACTCCGAGGAGGACGGCGTGAAGCCCCGCATCGCCTGCCCCAGCGCCAGCATCTGCTCGGAGCCGAAGCCCCGGTCGGCCCGGACCGAGCCCAGCAGCGTCGAGCTGACCTGCTTGAACTTCACCGGGTTGAGCAGCATCCCGCCGCTGGTGGACTGCTTGATCAGCGCGGCGACGAAGCGCTGCTGACGCTGCATCCGGCCCAGGTCGGAGGCCCCGTCCACATGGCGCGAGCGGACGTACTGCAGGGCCTGGCCGCCGGTGAGGCGGTGGGTGCCGGGCTGCAGGTCGAGGCCCGTGTACGAGTCCTGCATGGGCTTGGCGGTGCAGATCTCCACCCCGCCCATCGCGTCGACCGTCTTCATGAAGCTGGTGAAGTCGACCTCCAGGTAGTGGTCGATCTTCACCCGGGTCATGTTCTCCACCGTGCGCACCGTCAGGTTCGGCCCGCCCTCCGCGTACGCGGCGTTCAGCTTCACCGGGTGCGCGCGGTGCGCCTTGCCGGTGGCGGGGTCGGTGTGCTCGGGGACCTCGGCATAGCTGTCGCGGGGCAGGCTGACCACGCTGGCGCGCTCCCGGTCGGCCGAGATGTGCACCAGCATGATCGTGTCGGTGCAGTGACAGGGCGCCCCGCCGAGCCGGTACTCGCGCTTCTGGTCCGGGGTGATCTTGTCCCGGCCGTCGGTGCCGACGAGCAGGAAGTTCACGCCGTGGCCGGCCTGGGGGCGGTTCTTCATGTCCTTGAAGGGGTCCACCCGCTCGATCCCGGTGTCCAGCCCGGTCATCACCGCGTGCCCGATCGCCCCGGAGCCCAGCACCACCACCGATACGGTCGCCGCCAGCCGTACGCCCCAGCGCGGCCGGTGCCCGCGCTTGACCGGGCCGCCGCCGCGCCGGGGACGCTGCGGTGGGGTGGGACGGGGGGAGCGGTTCGGGTGGGGCACGGGGGACACGGGGGGCACCTCCGCGGCGACAGCAGGGGCAGATGCGTCCGACAGTAGGCCCATACGATCAGCGACTGACCGTACCGATCGTCCGGCGCGCACCCGGTTCCCCCGTACGCGGTAACGTGACACAGATACCCGACCTTGAAGGACCACATGCCCACCCAGCAGCCCGCCGTCTCGGTGATCATGCCGGTGCTCAATGAGGAGCGCCACCTGCGCGACTCCGTCCGGCACATCCTGGGGCAGGACTACGCGGGCGAGATGGAGGTGGTGATCGCGCTCGGCCCGTCCACGGACCGGACCGACGAGATCGCCGCCCAGCTCGTCAGCGAGGACCCGCGCGTCCACACCGTCCCCAACCCCACCGGCCGCACCCCGGCCGCCCTCAACGCCGCCATCAAGGCCTCACGTCACCCGATCGTGGTACGGGTCGACGGGCACGGCATGCTCTCCCCGAACTACATCGCCACCGCCGTGCGGCTCCTGGAGGAGACCGGCGCGCAGAACGTCGGCGGCATCATGCACGCCGAGGGCGAGAACGCGTGGGAAGACGCCGTCGCCGCCGCGATGACCTCGAAGATCGGCGTCGGCAACGCCGCCTTCCACACGGGCGGCGAGGCGGGCCCCGCCGACACCGTCTACCTCGGCGTCTTCCGCCGCGAGGCGCTGGAGCGCGCGGGCGGCTACAACGTGGAGTTCATCCGCGCCCAGGACTGGGAGCTGAACTTCCGCATCCGCGAGGCGGGCGGGCTCATCTGGTTCTCGCCCGAGCTGAAGGTCCAGTACCGCCCGCGCCCCTCCGTACGGGCGCTGGCCAAGCAGTACAAGGACTACGGCCGCTGGCGCCACGTGGTCGCCCGCTACCACGCGGGTTCGATCAACCTGCGCTACCTGGCCCCGCCGACCGCGCTCGTCGCGATCGCGGCGGGCACGCTGGCGGGCGCGACGCTGACCCCGTGGGCCTTCGCGGTCCCGGCGGGCTACCTGGCCGCGATCACCGCGGGCTCCGTACCGGCGGGCAAGGGCCTGCCGCTCGCGGCCCGCGTGCGGATCCCGGTGGCCCTGGCCACGATGCACATGTCCTGGGGCTTCGGCTTCCTGACGAGCCCCCGCTCCCTGGCGAACCGCGTCATCGCGAGCCGCCGCCCCTCGATGCGCGAGGACACCCCGGCGGCGCCGTAGGCCCGGCGGCGCGCGTGCGCGCGACACGGACGGGGGCCCGGCGGATCAGATCCGCCGGGCCCCCGTCCGTATGCGTGCCGCGGGCTACCAGGTGAAGCCCGGCTGGATCTCCATGCACTCCTTGTCGTTGTCGCCGTTCAGCGGGCGGGCCGAGTCCGGGGCCTTGTTCAGGGCCGGGGCGGCGGGCTTCGGGGCGTCGCCCGTGCGCCAGTCCTTGCCCACGAACAGGGTGATCCCGGTGACGTCCGTCGAGCGCTGTACGGAGCTCGCGGGCAGCCCGAGCGCGGTGGCCACGGCCTGGGCGTCGGCGGCCTGGTCGAGGCCCGCGTAGCGGATCAGCGTGGTGTCCTCGCCCGCGACCTGGGAGTCGGCCACGGCCTTGGTGAAGCCCTTGGCCGCGAGCAGCGAGGTGACGTCCGTGGAGCGGCCCTTGACCTTGTTCTCCTCGCCGTCCTTGCCACCGGTCGCGTTGCGCACCAGGACCGCGATCCTGGCGGGCGGCGCGGCCTGGGCGGCGGGCGGCTGCGAGGGTGCGGCCGACGCGGCGGCCGACGGGGACGCGCCGGTCTGCGGCTGGCCCTTGCCGTCGAGCGCGACGTCGTCGCGGACCATCTTGAAGAGTTCCTCGGCCTCGACCGGCTTCGGCTCGACCCGGCCCTCCTCGCGGGTGCTGTAGACCCACGGCATGGTGGTCATGGTGATCCGGCCCGTGGGGACCTTCTTCAGCTCCATGCTGAGGTCGAACAGCTTGTCGATCTTGTTCAGGTCGGGGTCCACGACCATGGCGTGGATGGCCGCCTGCGCCAGGCTGTTGAGCTTCACCGGGTTCGTGAGCTTGGCGTTCTTGCGGAACTCGCGGGCCATGGAGTTCATGTACATGTGCTGGGCGTGCGTACGGCCGATGTCCGTGCCGTCCTCGAAGCCGTAGCGGGTGCGCAGCCACTGCAGGGCCTGCTCGCCCTGGATGACGTTCTGGCCCTTGGGCAGCTTGAGGCCCGAGCCCTTGCCCTCGCTGTTGCGCGAGATCACGTTCTGCTGGACGCAGACCGGGACGCCGCCGATGGCGTCCGCCATCGCCACGACGCCCTTGAAGTCGATCAGCATGAAGTGGTCGATCGGGATGCCGGTCATCTCCTGCCAGGCCGCGACCGTACAGCCCGGACCGCCGCGGCTCAGCGACTCGTTCGTCTGCACGAGGCCCCTGCTGGCCTGGTAGACCTTGCCGTCCGTGTCGGTGCACTTCGGCATCTTGATCATCGTGTCGCGCGGCATCGAGACCACCGACATGTTGCTGCGGTCCGCGGACAGGTGCAGCAGCATCTGTACGTCCGCCAGCGGCGGCCCGTCGAAGGTGTCCTTGGCCCCGCCGAGGGCCTGGTTCTCCTTGTCGTTGCGCGCGTCGGAGCCGATGAGCAGGATGTTCAGCGGGGTCTGCCCGAAGGCGTTGGGCTTGGACTTGCCGAGCCTGCTGTCACCGAGGTTCAGCGCGTCCGTCCTGATGCTGCCGTTCATGTAGCGGTAGTACAGGTATCCGGCGCCGGCCGTCCCGAGTATGACCAGGGCGAGCACCGAGGACACCCAGCGCAGCACCCGTCTGCGCCCCCGCCGCGGCGGCCCGGCCGGACCGGCCGTTCCGGGGCCCGCGCTGCCGCTCCCCGAGCCGTCCCGCGGGCGGGGTACCGCACCGGGTGCACTGCCGCCGACGCCGCCGGATATGCCACCGGTGGCCCCGGAGGGCGCACCCTCCCCCCGCACGTTGCTGTGCGTCACACGTACCCCCCTCAAGATCCTGTTTCGTCAGGCATTGTGCCGGTCGTTGCTGTGTCCAGCCGCTGTCGGGCCGGTTATTTGGCGCAGATCGCCTTGTCGGCCTCGACCCGCTGGACCCCTTCGGGCGCCTGCTGCGGCGCCGTGAGCGAGATCCCCGCCCCCTTGAAGTCCGCGCCGAGCGTGAGCTTCATCGGGGTCTTCGGCGGCGCGTCCGCCGAACCGGCCTTCAGGGCCGAAGCCGGCAGGCCCATCATGTCCGCTAGCGCCCGGGCCTGGTCGGCCTGGTTGGGCGCGTACTCCAGCGTGGTGTGGTCGAGCTTCGCGGGCGCGTTGCCCACGTTGCTCGACCTCTCCACGCCCTTGGAATTCTGCAGCCACGCCAGTGTGGTGGAGGCGGAGCCCTGCGGGCCGCCGCCGTTGGAGACGCTGACGCGGACGTCGCCGGCCGGTGCGCGGTTGCCCTGGAGCAGCGCGTCCTGCTTGCTCTTGGCCGCCGCCTCGGCGGCCTTCTCCTTCTGCTCCACGGCGGTCAGCGAGACGTCCCCGCGGATCATCTGGAGCAGCGGATCGGCCTGCGAAGGATTGATCACCACGGTCGCCTTGACCCGCTCGGCCGGATTGTCGAGCACCGGCAGCGTGGTGAAGGTGATGTTCTTGGGGTTGATCCCCTTCAACTCTCCGGCGAGCGCCGTGAGCTGGGAGATCGAGCCCATGCCCTTGTCGACGCTCAGCGCCTTCGTGGCCGCCTCCGCGAGCGCGATGAGCTTCTTGGGACTGCTGAGCGTGTCCTTCGACTTCATCTCGCGGATCATGGAACTCAGGAACTGCTGCTGGGTCTTGATCCGGTCGAGGTCGCTCTCGTTGCCGAAGGAGTGCCGGGTACGGACGAAGGCGAGCGCCTGTTCGCCGTCGAGCCGGTGCTCACCGGCCGTCAGGTTCAGCTTCGAGTCGCGGTCCTTGACGGCCTTGTCCAGGCAGACGGGCACCCCGCCGACGGCCGTGCTCAGCGTCTTGACGGCGTTGAAGTCCGCCATCAGGAAGTGGTCGACCGGGATCCCGGTCAGCTCCTGCACCGTGCGCATGGTGCAGCCCGGGTCGCGGCCCTCCTGGCCGAGGCTCGTGTTGAAGCGGACCCCGCGCTGGGCGGGGATGTTCTTCGTCGAGCCGTCGGTCTGTTTGGTGGGGCAGGTCGGGATGTCGGTGATCAGGTCGCGCGGGATGGACAGCGCCGTCGCGTTCGTCCGGTCCTTGGAGACGTGGAAGAGGAAGGTGGTGTCCGCGTGGCCGGGGCTGTCCGAGTCGCCGTAGCCCTCGTTGCCGTCGCCGGTCCGCTTGTCCGTGCCGATGATCAGGATGTTGATCGGCTGGTCCTTCTGGAAACCGTTGCGGCCCGCACCGAGGGTGTCGGTGGTCTTGATGTTGCCGTTCAGGTGGTCGTAGTACAGGTACGCCGCCAGCGAGCCGCCCACCAGGAGGAACGCCAGCGAGCCGCCCACGACGACCAGCGCCTTGCGGCGTCCCCCGCCGCCGCCGGAGCCTCCGGCGGCCTGGCGCCCGCCGCGCCGGCCACCACCGGGCCCGTCGCCGCGCCGGGGCCCGGGCACCGCCGGGGACGGGACCTTGGGGGAGGGGGCCTTGGGGGAAGCGGCCGCGGAGGCCTTGGCGGACCGGCCCGAGCGGGCCGACCGCGACGGCATCAGGGAGGAGGAGAGGGGGCCGCGGGCTCTTCGGGGGGAGGTCACGGACGGCTGCTGCGCAGCGGAGCGGTCCAGTCGCAGCTCGTAGTCGCCGGTTCGGGGGTCGATGACCCACTGGTCTGCGGGGTCGACTTCTTCTGCTCGCCCACGGCTGTGCGCATCCACGGTTGCTCGAGTCCTCCGTCGGGTGCCTCGCGACGCGCCTCCCCCCAGGCGCTCGGTCAACGATCCGGCTGCTGGTGCACGGCCTACGGCCAGCCTGCGCACCGGATCGCTCACCTTATCCGGCCAATTCACTGTCAAACCATGTCGGTGACAAATTCCACCCCCCTTATAACTGGGCAATAGCCCCATCCCGCTCGGTTCGGGCACCGGCTTTTGGGATTGCTTTACCGGCAGGTAGCCGTGCCCGCCGTGGTGCCGGTGAAGGTGGGGGCGGGGGAGGCGGCCGAACCGGTTCCCGACCCCTGCGTCGGTGCGCCCCCGGCCTCGGAGGGACGCTCGCCCGAGGCCTTTTCCCGCTGATCAACAGGCGTGGGGGGCACCACCGTCACCGGCTGGTCCATCCGCAGCTGCCGGAAGAGCAGGGCCGCCTCCGGCTCCGCCAGCTCGTCCCGGTTGGGATCGGCGCCGTACGGCTTGCGCGGTACCGTCAGGAAGTTGATCCGGTCGGTCGGTATGTCCCGTATGCCGCGCACCAGTTCGTACAGCCCGCGCAGCGACGCCAGCCCGGGGTCCGTGGTCACCGACGAAGTCGCCGCGTCCAGCAGGGGGTAGAGCCGGGCCGGGTTGAGCAGCACCCCGGTGCTCTGCACCTTCTCCACCAGCGAGGCCAGGAACTCCTGCTGGCGGTCCATCCGTTCGGTGTCGCTGCCGTCGCCCAGGCTGTGCCGGGCCCGGACGAAGCCGAGCGCCTGCTCCCCCTGGAGGGTCTGCCGTCCGGCGGGCAGCTTCAGCCGGGCCTCGGTGTCGTCGATGGGCGCCTTGAGGCAGACCTCGACCCCGCCGACCGCGTCGACCACCCTCTTGAACCCGCCGAAGTCCACCACGACGTGGTGATCGACCCGGATCCCGCTCAGCTTCTCGACCGTACGGACCGTGCAGCCGGCCCCGCCCCACTCGAAGGCCCAGTTGAACTGGGCGAGCTGCTCGGTGGTGCGCGTCCCGTCCGGCTTCAGGCAGCTCGGTACGATCGTCATCAGGTCCCGCGGTATCGACACCGCCGTGGCGCTGCGCCGGTCCGCGGGCAGGTGCAGCAGGATCGCGGTGTCCGAGCGCTGGGTGCCGGCGTCCTGTCCGTACTTCGCGTTCTCCTTGCCGGAGCGCGAGTCGGAGCCGATCAGGAGGATGTTCTGGGCGCCGTCCACGACGTGCGCGGGGCGCTCGCGGTCGTAGCGGCGCAGCTCCGCGGCGGCGGAGGTGTCCGCCTTGATGTTGCCTTCGAGCTTGCGGTAGACCCACCAGCCCGCGGCGGCCCCGGCCAGCACCAGCAGCACCAGCCCGAGCCCGATCCAGCGCAGCAGCCGACGCCGCCGGCGCGGGGGCGGCGTACCGCCCGTGCCCGCACCGGTGTGCCCCGGTATGCCTGCGCCATCGGTCACTTCCGCGTCCGTCCTCGCCGCTGGGCAACAGCCCCGTACGGGTGAGTACGCGGCCTACGCCGATCCTGCCCCCGGGTCGGCGGAGCGGCCCGGGGGCGGGGGTCCGTACTGGGCCGTGTGGGTGACAAATCGCGCGTTCCCGCAGGTGGGCGATGTGGGTGACGGCCGCCCCGGCCGCCGCCTACGCGGTGTGGGTGACGCGCTCGGTCTCGGTCCGGTGGGCCAGGGAGTCCGCGGACAGCTGGTCCAGGTGGCGGCAGAGCACCACCGAGCCGCCCGAGGCCAGCGGTGCGTACAGCCCGGCCGACAGGCCCTCCCAGGTGTCGTACCCCTGCCCCGACAGCAGCCGCGAGCCCTCGGTCAGCCCGCGCTCCGCCGCGTCCGCCCGGGCCAGGTCCACCAGCTCCGCGTGCGACAGCGCGCGGCCCCCGACGCGCAGGGCGGGCCCGGCCGGGTCGACCGGTACGAACGGCGCGAACCGGTCGCCCTGACCCGGCACCTCCACCGCGTAGTCCGCGAACCCGGCCGGGGGCTGCGGGAAGCGCCCGCCCAGCGGCCGCAGCGCCAGCGCCACCCGCTCCCCGGAGCAGGCCCGCGCCTCCTCCAGGGTGTCCGGCCCGCTCACCACGAGGTCCGCGTCGGCCGGGTCCCCGCCCACCTCGACGCTCACGCCGACCGACGCGCAGGCGAGCAGCCACACGGCGCTCTGCCAGTGCGCGGGCAGCAGCAGCGCGAGCCGGTCGCCCGGCTCGGCGCCCAGATCGCCCTGGAGCAGATTGGCGGTCTTGGCCACCCAATTGGCGAAGGTGGCGACGGACAATTCGACGCGCTCGCCCGTCGCGTCGTCGTAGAAGGTGACGAGGGGGCGGCCCGGGTCGGCGGCGAGCGCGGATCGCAGCAGGTCGGCAGGGGTGCGGTCAGTGGTGTTCACCCGGCCCAGGCTACGCGGCGGCCTCCCCCGTACGGCGGCCATACCCCTCCCCCGTACGGAGGAGGCGGCGTGCCGAAGAACCGACGATCCGTCAGTTCTCGGATGGCGGCCCGCCGGGAGCGCGTTCAGCATCCATTGCATGCGTGGATTCCTTGCTTCCTCGATCGGCGTCGCGACCGCGGCCGCACTGTCCCTCCCGCTCGCCCTCGCCCTCCCCACGGCGGCGGCGGCCTCGACCGTGACGGCCGCCGCGCCGGTGGCACCGGCCGTCCCGGCCGGGTCCACCCAGTCGCTGCCACTCGTCGCGCTCACGACCACGGCCGACCGGGACACCGGCGTCCCCGGCATGAGCGCCTCCCCCCGCCTCCCCGAGACCAAGGGCCTGCCCGCGCGTGACGTGGGGACCTTCTCCCTGGTCGGCGTCGTCTGGGACGACGCTGCCACCCCCCTGCTCGGCCGGGTCCAGGTCCGGACCCGCTCCGCCACGACGGCCACCTGGTCCGACTGGCAGGACGTCGAGACCCACAACGCCGAGCACGGCGCCGACCCCGGCACCGCCGAGCGCGCCGCGGGCCGGGTCCGGGGCAGCACCGCCCCGTTGTGGGTCGGCGCGTCCGACGGCGTCGAGGTCCGCGTCCGGGCCGAGGCGGGCGCCCCGGCCGCGGCGAAGCTGCCGTCCGGGATGCGGATCGAGCTGGTCGACCCCGGGGCGGCGGCGCGGACGCTCCCGGCGGACGCGAAGAACGGCGCGGGGGCCGGGTCGTCGTCCCCGGCCTCCCCGGCCTCCCCGGCCTCCCCGGCCTCCCCGGCCTCCCCGTCCGGTGACGACAAGGGGGAGACGGCGGTCGGCGCCCCGGGCCTGCCGGGCATGCCCGGCCTGAGCATGGAGATGGCCGAGTCCTCGGCGGCCAACGTCCCGCTCGCCCCGCTCGGCGCCACCTCGATCCCGGCGCTGAACAAGGCCGACTCCACCGCCGACGCGATCCTCGCGAGCGAGGGCGCGCTGAGCCCGGCCGCCCGGCCGTACATCGGGCCGCGCCCCGCCATCGTCACCCGGCGGGGGTGGGGTGCGGACGAGCACCTGCGCGAGCCGGGGTTCGTGTACACGGACACGGTCAAGGCGGCCTTCGTCCACCACACCGCCTCCGGCAACAACTACGCCTGCCGGGACGCCCCGGCGGTGCTGCGCAGCCTGTACCGGTACCACGTGGTGAGCAGCGGCTGGCGCGACATCGGCTACAACTTCGCGGTCGACAAGTGCGGCACCGTGTACGAGGGGCGGGCGGGCGGGGTCACCAAGCCGGTGATGGGGGCCCACACGATGGGCTTCAACACGGACAGCATGGGCATCGCGGTGATCGGCACCTTCACGGACGCGCAGCCGCCGGCGGCCGCCGTGAACGCGGTGGCGCGGCTGACGGCCTGGAAGCTGGGCCTCTTCGGGGCGAACCCGCTGGCGAAGACCACGCTGAAGTCGGGCGGCGGCAATCTGTACCGCAAGGGTACGAACGTCCGGATGAACGTGATCTCCGGCCACCGGGACGGCTTCGCCACGGAGTGCCCGGGCCGCCTGCTCTACGGCCGCCTCCCCACCACCCGCACCTCAGCGGCCCACCTCCAGGGCCGCTGACACCCCGGACCCGCCCCACCGCCCACTGCCCCGACCGGTGGGGCGCCTCCGGCGGGGGCCCTCAAACGCCGGGCGGGCTGGGTTTGTGCGGGTCCGTTGTCGGGTGGCGCCGATGCAGCCTCGTTGGCGGTTTCGGCGCGGGCCCGGGCGGAGCCCGGGAGGGGGCCCGGGGTGCTGATGCAGCCTCGCCGGCGTTTGAGGCGCGCTCCGGGCGGAGCCCGGAAAGGGGCCCGGGGTGCTGAACCAGCCTCGCCGGCGATTGAGGCGCGGGTCCGGGCGGGGCCCGGTTTCGGGGAGGGGCGGGTAGGGGACTAGGGGGTGTCTGATGGATCTCCGCGGCGTCGCGACGCCCGGCACGCGCTCTCGCCGCACCGGCCGAAAGCCTGAGTACGTCCAGTACGCGGGCT
>NZ_JBEOXE010000084.1:0-31658 GCF_040296485.1 Streptomyces sp. NPDC002138
GCCAGGTAGGGCGCGAAGGTGTGCATCCCGTCGGGGGCGACGGGCAGCAGGATGCGGACGAACCCGTAGGTGCCCATCGCGTGCCTGCGCGCCGCCGCCGGACCGGCGCTGGTGGACGCGGCCCGTACGCTGCCCACCTCGGGCCCGGCATCGGGCGACGGGCTGCTCCCGCGGGACCCGGCCGCCGCGATCGAGGCCGGGGCCTGGAACAAGGTGCCGGTCCTGATCGGGAGCACGCGCTCGGAGGCCCGGCTGTTCGTCGCGCTGACCCGGCCCGGGCTGACGGCGGAGGAGTACGCGCAACAGGTGCTGGCGAGCCATGGCACGGCGGGACCGGAGGTCCTGGCCCGCTATCCGCTCTCGGCCTACGGATCCCCGTACCTGGCGCTGTCGGCCGTCATGACCGACTCGACCTTCGCCTGTCAGACCGCCTGGACGGCCAAGCTGTTGGCTCGTCAGGTCCCCACCTTCACCTACGAGTTCGACGACCCGGACTCGCCGACCCTGGCGGGAGCCCAGGTGCCGGGCCTGGACGAGTCGAACGCGCACAGTGCCGAGCTGGCCTACCTGTTCGACTTCACCATGGGCGACCGGCCGCTGACCGCCGTCCAGACCGGGCTGGCGACCCGGATGAAGCGGTACTGGGGCGCCTTCGCCCACTACGGCGCCCCCGCGGCGGCGGGCCAGACTCCGTGGCCGGCGACGGACCCCGCCGGTACGGTCCTGAAGCTCGGCCCGACCGCCACCCGGCCGGACCGGAGCTTCGCCGAGGACCATCAGTGCGGGTTCTGGCGAACCCAGCCCTACCGGCCCGTGGGAGCGTGATCAGCCTCCCAGGGCCCGGCGGAGCCCGTGCCGGTCGGTGCCCAGTTTGGTGAACGCCGCCGACAGGAGCTCGGAGACGGACTGCGCGTCCGTCTTCAGCTCCGCGGCGATCGCCGCGTTGTCCAGGCCGAGCGCGGCGTGCCGGGCCGCCGCGCTCTCCGCCACGGTCAGGTTGTCCTGCTCGGAGGTGTGCAGCCGACGCGGGCGCAGCCCGGCCGACGCGAGCTGGGCACGGGCCCGGCTCACGAGCCCGTCCGCCCCGCACGCGGCGGCCGTCTCCATGCCCCGGTAGAGCTGCTGGGCCGCGTGGTGGCGGCTGCCGATCGTGTGCAGGGCCGTGCCGTGGTCGACGAGCGCGTTTGCCAGTTCGCAGGCCGCGGGGGACTGTTCGAGGTGGTCCACCGCCTCCTGGAGCAGGGCGGCGGCCCGGGCGGGATCGACGGTGGTGGCCGCGGCGACCCGCAGGGCGTGGCCGATCACGCTGGACGTGCCGAACGCCCGGGCGCGCGAGACCGCTTCGGCCGCGGTGGCCCGTGCCTCCTCGGGCTTGCGGGCCACCTGGCCCAGGGCCAGGTCGAGTTGCCAGGGACTCCACGAGGGGTTGCGCGCACCGCGCAGGTCCAGGCGCTTGCCCGCCGAGACGAGGTGGTGCTCCCCTTCCTCGACCCTGCCCCGGGCCAACAGGAGCTTGCCGAAGACGGCTTGCGGGTCCGGGTAGACGACAGCCTGGGGGAACCCGTCCGCCAGCTTGTAGGCGTCGGCGACCCGCTGGGCCTCGGCCGTGTTCCCGCGCGCCAGCAGGGTCTCGATCAGGGTGCCGATCGCGTACCACTGCGCCGGGATGCCCTGGCCGACGCGGTCGGCGATCTGCAGGCCGTTGCGGACGAAGTCCTCGGCTTCGGCGAGGCGGCCGCGCCGGTAGCGGACGTAACCGAGCAGGGTGTAGACGAACGACAGGTGCGCGCCGCGCCAGCCCTTCGCCTCGAACTCGACGATGCCGGTGTTGAAGAGGTCCTCGGCGCGGCCGGGCTGGTCGCAGTACATGAGGGTGAGCGCCACGACGGCGGGCACCTCGAACCCGAAGTCCTGGTCGGTCCAGCTGAGGCCCCCGTCGAGGGCCTGTTCGGCGTAGTCCAGGGCCGTGGTGGCCGGTTCGCCCCGCAGGACGGCGTCCCAGGCCCGCAGCCCCAGGATGTGCCGCTCGGGCAGACCGCGGCCGGTGAGCCGCTTGGCGAACTGGGCGAGGAGCCGGGAGCGGGCGGGCGAGTTCTCCTCGTCGACCCGGACCGAGTTCCACTTGAACTGTTCGGCCTGCATCCGCAGCCGGGTGCGCGAGCTGGTGGCCCGCCGGGCCTCGTCCGCGAGCAGCGCGGCCGCCTGGGCCAGCTGACCGGTGTGGCCGAGCGCCTGGGCGAGCCGGTAGGTGATCGCCTCGCGCAGGTTCTGTTCCGTCCTCGGCTCTTCCAGGGCGGCCCTGAGCTGGTTGATGGTGGTCGCGGGATCGTGCAGGAGGTTCGCGGAGCCGAGTTCGAAGAGCACCTCGGCCCGGTCCTCCACCTCCGGCGGTTCGCGCAGCGCGCGGGCCAGATAGCGGCGTGCGGCGTCGGGCGCGCCCGCGGAGAAGCTGTCGCGCGCGGCCTGGCGCAGCTGCTGCACCACCCAGGGGTCGCCCTCGGGGTGCATCTCCAGCAGGTGGCGGGCGGCGGCCGCGGCGCCGTGTCCGTCGTCGACCAGGGCCGTCGCGGCCATCCCGTGCATGGCGACGCGCACACCGGGCGGGATCGACCGGTAGACGGCGGTGGCGATGAGCGGGTGGAAGAACTCCACCACCTGCTTGCGCCGCACGCTCGTCATCACGGTCAGGATGCGCGCGTCACGCAGCTGGTCGATGGCTTCGGCGGTCTGTGCCTCGCCGAGGGCGGCGACACCGCCGACGATGTCGATCGGGACGGCGGTACCGAGGACGGCGGCGGCCCACGCGAGCCGGACGGTGGACGGCCCGAGCTGTTCGAGGCGGTCGATGAGACCACTGCCCTTGACCGCGGAGGCCAGGTCGCGCAGCTGGGGGATGCTGTCCTGGTGCGGCTTCAGCCCGCGGTCGCGGCCCTTCATGGCCAACTCGACGACCTCGAAGGGGTTTCCGCCCGTGATCGCCCAGCACTCGCGGCAGAACACGTCGTCGGCGTCCTCACCGAGCGCGTCGCGCACGATGCTCGCGACCGCGGTCGTGGTGAGGGGAGCCAGCTCGTGCGGACGCGATCCCTGGCGTCCCATGAGGGCGCGTAAAGCCGCCGCGTCCGCGGGGATCTCGTCCGGTCGGCAGGCCACCATGATCAGCATGGCCAGCTCTTCCGCCCGGGCCGTGAACGCCGTGAGCCACGCCAGGGACTCCGCGTCCGCCCAGTGCGCGTCGTCGACGACCAGGAGCACGGGCGCGCTGCGCACGGCCAGGTGCGTGACCACCCAGTCCAACCCGTCGCGCACGCCCTGCGGGTCGGGTGCCGTGGGGCCCTTCGGCGACGCGGTGAGACCGAGCGCCGGGGCGACGATGCTGTACCAACTGCCGAGCGCCTCGCGCCGCTCGTCCTCGCTCATGGCGGCGAAGGTCGGCTGGATGAGCTGGCGCATCACGTGGAACGGCACCTGCCGCTCCTGCTCGCCGCCGCGTGCGAACAGCACGGTGCAGGCGCGCTCGGACGCGAGCCGGCGCGCCTCCGCCAGCAGGGTGGTCTTGCCTATGCCGGCCGACCCGGCGAAGGTCAGCACACCTCCGCGACGGGCGGCCGGGCCTTGTCCGTGGCCCGTCGTACCGCACAGATCGTCCACCGCGCGGTGGATCGCCAGGACTTCGGATTCCCGTTCGAGCAGGGGCTGGGCCGCCCCTCCTCGTGGTTCCGTGACATGTGACACTCGTGCCCCCTCCAGCGCGTGCGCCCGAGTGTACGGCCCGGGGGGTGAGTTGTTCCGGGTTAAGTACATTCTTGCGGTATCTCGCCACCCGTACGAGGACAACCCTGTACCCTCGGCCGCCGCCGTGCCCCACCGGGACACGGCGACGGCCGTCAGCGCCGCGCCGCGGGGATCATCGGCAGTTCGCTGGGCTGGGGGATCCCCGCGGGCACTTCACGGACGGTGACGCCCGGGCTGGGGACCAGCCGCCACCGGGACGCCACGCTGGCCACCGCCGTCAGGATCTCCGCCACCGCGAACGAATCCCCGATGCACTTGTGCTGGCCGGCTCCGAACGGAACGTAGCGGTGAGCGTGCGGCCGTTCGTCGGCGTCCTCGTGCCAGCGGTCCGGATCGAAGCGCGTGGGATCGCGGAACAGCGCCGGGTCCCGGTGCAACGCGTGCGGGCTGTAGGCCAGTTCGGCCCCCTCCGGGATGGCGACGCCGCCGAGGGTCAGCGGCGCCAGCGCGCGCCGGGTGAAGAGCAGGGGTGAGTGCAGGCGCAAGGTCTCCTGGAAGACGCTGTTCGCGTACGTCAGCCGCGGCAGGTCGTCGGGGCGGACGGGGCGGTCGCCCACCACCGCGTCGACCTCCGCGTGCAGGCGCTTCTCCACCTCCGGGTGGCGGCCGAGCTCGTGGAAGATCCAGGACAGGGTGGTCGCGGAGGTCTCCGTACCGGCGAACATGATGGCGATCACCTCGTCGCGCACCTGCTCGGCGCTCATTCCCTCGCCGGTTTCCAGGTCCACGCTGGACAGCAGCAGGGACAGCAGGTCCTGCCGGTCCGCTTCGCCCGCTCCTTCCCCCTCACCCCCGCCCTTCCCCTTCGCCCGGCCGTCGCCGTACTGCTCGATCACCTGGTCGATGATCCGGCGCAGGCGCGCGGCGGCAGCGTCGAACCGCCGGTTGTACGGGATGGGCAGCCCGTCCAGGAACTTGGGCATGACCGCGCGGACGAGCATGCCTTCCAGGACGATGGGCAGCGAGCGGTGCACCTCGGCGACGGCGGGCCGGCTCATCTCCCCGGAAAAGATCATCTCGGCGACCGAGGAGAGGGCGTAGCGCCGGGCCTCCGTCACCATCGAAACCTCCCGGCCCGCCGTCCACGACGTGACCATCTCCTCCGCCTGACGGCACATCACCTCGGCGTACTCGGCGATGTGATGGCGGTGGAAGGCCGGTTGCATCATCCGGCGCTGCTTGCGGTGGAACTCGCCGTCGGTCGTCACGATGCCGTTGCCGAACATCGGGCGGAGCCGGTCGAAGATCCGCCCCCGGCCGAACTGCTGGGCCTGCTGGACCAGTACGGCGTGGACGTGGTCGGGTTCGGTCAGCACGTGGACGGGCCAGGTGCCGATGTCGATCCGGACGATGCCGCCGTGTTCGCGCAAGGACTCCAGGAACGCGATGGGCTCCCGCCAGAGCTGGAGCGCGTGGCCCAGGAGCGGTAACCGCCCGGGCACCACGGGTGCTTGGGCCGCGGTGTCCTGGTGCTCGACATGTGCCATGGGCCCACTCCCTGTCATGCCACGGAGACCAGGTCCGGGCGGGTGTACGCAGACTCCATCCCGGCCGCGAACCGTTCGTCGCTGTACCGCGTGCACTCGTAACGCTGCCACAGATCCGCGCCGATCATCCAGTCCTCGTAGCTGTGCACGACCCGGTCGACCGCGGCGCGCACGGACGGCCGCGTGGCGCCGTCCGCGTCCATGACCTCGAAGAGCCGTCGCCGCGCGACCAGGTACTCCTCGATGCGGGTCTGGATGTGTCCCTCGACCACCTGGACGGCGGCGGGGAGTGAGGAGCCGTCCCGGGCGGAGATGAGGGCGACGAGGTTGTTGTTGTCGCCGCAGGCGTGCTCCTTGGGCAAGGAGAAGACGTCGTTGCCCCAGGAGATGACGTCCAGGACGCTCGCGGTGAGGGTCTCGAACTCGGGCAGGTCGTGGACGTGTTGGGGCAGGTCGATGCCCAGTCCCGCCTCCACCATGTCCATCATCGGCAGTACTTGCGAACTGTGACGGCGCATCAGGATGTAGTCCTGGACCGTCGGGTGCCCGGTGGTACGGCGATTTCCGGCCTCCTGGTCCAAGGAGTGCAGCATGAGCGGGACATGGGCGCGGTAGCGGGCGGCCGTTCCCTCGGACATGCCGGCGAGGATCCGGTCGCACAGGTCGATGAAGCCGTTCACCAGCGGATTTCCGAGTGCGGCCGCCCCTGCGCTGCGCCCGGTCTGCAGATGCTCGGTGATGGCGTCGGTGACGGGCCGCCAGGCCGCCAGTTCACCCGTCCTGATGAGGTGGTCGTGCTGGTCGTCGAGGACGAACGACCATGCCATCCACTCGGCGAGCAGGACGACCCGCTCGTACGGGACCTCCCCGCTGACCCGGCCCGCGAGGTGGCCGAAGCCGATGCCCGCGAACTGGTCCACCGCGTCGCTGACCAGCTCCTGGCGGACCGCCCAGGCCGTGGCCTCGCTATTCGCCCGGGCGGCCTGTGGGTGCTTGGAGTTCCCGAACGGAAGGTGAAAATCGGGAACAGAGAATGAGCTGAGCTGGGTCATTGATCCCCCCACGGAAAGTCGGATTCGCCAATACCCGCTCAATGTACGATCACGATCGCCCTCACGACGCGACACACCCCCCTACTCCTGCGCCGCCAGTGACGACGGCACACTGCAACAAGCAGGGTGGGGACCGGTCATGGACTGACCTGATCCCGCCATGTGCGACCACATCAGGCCACCCAAGAGGTAATTAACTCTCAGGGCGGAGTGCACTGTCAATGTAGGACGACGGGGTATGTCGAATTCATTTCGCGGTTGTCGAAAGCATATTCATAGGGAATATGCGCACAGCACGGGCGCTTTCGTGCGCGTGCTCGACTGCGCGAAGCCGCGGGCGGCCCGGGGTGGCCGAAGACCGACGTCCCGCCGTCAGGGCGTGGGCGAGGGCGCGGGGGTGACGGCCGCGGCCGAGGGCGCCGCCGCCGGGGACGACGTCGAGGCAGTCGCGGGCGTGGCCGTCTGCGTCGACGTGGTCGTCGGTGTCGGCGACGGGCTCGCCGAGGGATCCGGCAGGCAGGTGACCTCGTCGCGCGGCGTGTAATGCGTGCGGTACGTCTCGCGCTTGACCTCGTGACCGCCCCGGACGAAGACGCGGTCGACCGATACGTCGAACCCCTCGAGCGGAGTCTGCGCCTCGCAGTCGGGGCCGGTGGCGGTGCGCTTGCCCGGCGGTGTGACGTGGGTGCGCGGGCCCCGGGTCGCGCGTATGTCGTCGTACTTCGGCGTGCCGCGGAGGGCGATGGTCACCGAGGTGTCCGTGGACGAGGCGCGGATCCGGACCGGGTGGCCGGAGTCGTTCCTCCAGCGCAGGTCGAGGGTGCCCCAGGCGACCGTGGCCTCGCGCCCCTCGGGGTACCGCTCGATGTAGAACGAGTGGGCCCCGTGCTCGACGGGGGTCAGGCCCGCGAAGAACATGGCGTTGTACATCGTGGTCGCGACGGCCGAGACACCGCCGCCCGGCGCCTTCACGTACCGCCCGTCGTTGATCATGATCCCGTCGACGAAGCCGTTCTGCTCGGTCCGCTCGCCGACCGTCTTGTTGAAGCTCCACGTCTCGCCGGGCAGCACCACGGCGCCGTCGATCAGCTCCACGGCGCGCGCGATGTTGTGGGTGCGGTAGGGCGCGGCGGGGAAGGCGACGGAGAAGGACGACAGCTGTCGCATGCCTTCGGCGGCGACCCCCGGTGCCGCCGGGACCACGGGGTGCTCGGCCGCCGTGGCCGAGCCGGGGACGAGGGCGCTGAGGGCGAGCGCGAGCCCCGCGCCCGCGGTGGTCAGGGCGATCCGCCTGGTGTCCGTCCGGCCGTGTGCGCGTCGCATCTCTCTCCCGGTGTGCTGGCGTGGTTCTGACGAGGCGCGGTTCTCGCGTCCCGTCGGTACCGATCCAGCCTGATCGCATTTTTGGCAAAAAGGGCAAAATGTGCGGATCCTCACGATGGGGAGGCGCTCAGTCGACCGTGTGATCGCGTGAGAAAAAACCAGTCCACTTGGTCCGGATTGGCTCTGTATGGCTCTTGCGGGGATGCCACAGGCTGGTGTGACCCGATTTTTGGCCCCTGGAGAGGATCCACCCGGTGTCCACCGCCCTGCCCCTGCCCCTGCCCCGCACCCCGCGCCGTCTGCCCCGTCGGCTGTTCCAGCTCTACCTCGGGCTGGCCGTCTACGGCGGGAGTTCGGCGCTCCTGGTCCGGGCGGGCCTCGGACTGGATCCCTGGGACGTCTTCCACCAGGGCATCGCGGAGCGCACCGGCTGGAGCATCGGCACGGTCTCCGTGGCCGTCGGGGCCCTGGTCCTGCTGCTGTGGGTGCCGCTGCGGCAGCGGCCGGGCCTGGGTACGGTGTCCAACGTCTTCGCGGTCGGCCTGGCCATGGACGCCACCCTGGCCCTGGTGCCGGACGTATGCGGCGCCGTCGCCCAGGGTGCGCTGCTGGTGGCCGGCATCGTCCTCAACGGCGTCGCCACCGGCCTCTACATCGCGGCCCGCTTCGGGCCGGGGCCGCGGGACGGCCTGATGACCGGCCTGCACCGGCGCACGGGCCGCTCGGTGCGGCTGGTGCGGACGGCGATCGAGCTGACCGTCCTCGGGGCCGGCTTCCTGCTGGGCGGCTCGGTCGGCATCGGCACGGTCGCCTACGCCCTGGCCATCGGCCCGCTCTCGCAGGTCTTCCTCCGCGTGTTCGCCCTCCGCGATCTCCCGGGGGCTCCCGCCGCTGAGCGGAAGCACTCCGAGGGCGCCCCGGCCGCCCAGCCCGTCTAGGCCACGTCTAGGCCACCGACCGGATGCGCCGGACCAGGACCGACCCCACCACCGCCAAGCCGCCCGCGAGTGCGTACAGGGCCGTGTATCCGCCGAGGTGGGTGACCACGGGGGCGGCGATCACCGGGGCCAGGACCTGCGGCAGTGCGTTGGCGATGTTGATGACGCCCAGGTCGCGGCCCCGGTCCCGCGCCGTCGGCAGTACGTCCGTGAGCAGGGCGAAGTCCACCGACGTGTACACGCCGAAGCCGACGCCGAGGATCAGCGAGGCGACGATCGCGCCCGTCCAGGTCTGCCACACGGCGAGCAGCAGCGTGGCCGCGCTGATGACCAGCCCCGACCAGATCACGTACGGCTTGCGGCGGCCGCTGCGGTCCGAGCGGACGCCGCTGATCACCACGGTCGCGAGCAGGGTGAGCGCGTTGAGCGCGGTGAGGATCAGCACGCCGGTGTCGGCGTCGTCGTCGTAGCGCACGGCGTCGGTCAGGTAGTACAGCAGGTACATCGTGCTGATGGAGTACGACAGGTTCATCAGGAACCGGGTGAGCCAGGCCCACCCGAAGTCCGGGTGGCGGCGCGGGTCGATCCAGAAGCCGGTGAGGAAGGTCCGCCACCGGAAGGCGGCCCGGGCGGCGGGGGAGAGGGCGGTGTCCCGCCGCATCAGGACGTACGGCACGGCCGCGGCCACCGAGAAGGCCGCGCAGGCCAGGTAGCCGACGCCGATCCCGCCCGCGACGGTGGCCAGCGCCGTGCCGACCAGGATGCCGAGCACCTGGGAGACGCCGAGCCAGCCGCCGACCAGACCGCGTCGGCGCCGCGGCACCTGGTCCGGTACGGCCGCGGTCAGCGCGGCGAACGACGCGTTCAGGGCGAGCTGGACCAGGCACCAGCCCGCGATGACGGCGGGGACGCTCCGGGCCAGGGAGAGCAGGGCCAGCCCGGCGGCGCCGCCCGCCGTTCCGGCGACCACCCAGGGGATGCGGCGCCCCACGCGCGCCGTCGTACGGTCCGAGAGCGCCCCGAAGACGGGATTGGCGACCATCGAGACGGCCGCGCCGAGGCCCGTCACCAGGGCGAGGGTGGCGGCCTTGTGGTCGGGGGTGAGCTGCTCCGCCTGGCGTGCCAGCAGCAGTTGCAGCGGGCCGAACCACCCCACCCACACACCCAGGTTGGCGAGGGAGAGCGCCCCCACCCACCGTCCATCCGCCGCGTCGGCGGTCGCCGTCGCGTCCCCCGCGAGGCTCACCGGCCGCCCTTGATCAGGTCGCGGTACCAGGCGTAGGACTCCTTGGGCGTGCGCTCCAGCGTCCCGTAGTCGACGTGGACGAGCCCGAACCGCTGCCGGTACCCCTCCGCCCACTCGAAGTTGTCGAGGATCGACCAGATGAAGTAGCCGCGCACATCGGCCCCTTCGGCCATCGCCTGGTGCAGGGACCGCAGATGGCCGTCGTGGTAGGCGATCCGGCGCTCGTCCTCGATCCGACCGGTCGCGGGGTCGGGCCCGTCGCCGTACGAGCAGCCGTTCTCCGTGATGTACAGCGGCGGCAGCCGGTCGCCGTAGCGCTCGCGCATGATCCCGAGCAGCTCGCGCAGCCCGTCAGGGACCACCGGCCAGCCGAAGTCCGTTCGGTCGTGTCCCTCGATCGGGCGGATGGCGAAGGGCAGGTCCGGCGGGATCTCGATGCCGCCGAAGTCGCCCGCCGGGGCGGCCGGTCGGGGGGCGCCGACGAGCATGGGGTTGTAGTAGTTGATCCCGTACCAGTCCAGCGGCGCCGAGATCGTCTTCAGGTCCTCGGCGACCGGGCCGGGGAGCAGCTCGGCCAGGCCGTCCGGATAGCCGCCGGTCAGCAGGGGGTCGGCGAAGAGCCGGTTCGTGAGCGTGTCGTACAGCTCGGCGGCCGCGCGGTCGGCGTCGCCGTCGCCGGCGGTCCAGACGGGGCTGTGCGAGGCGGCTATGCCGATGCCGCGGGCGCCCGCGGCGCGAAGCGCCTGGACGCCGAGGCCGTGGGCCAGGAGCTGGTGGTGGGCCACGGGCAGCGCGTCGAAGACGAGTCGCCTGCCAGGGGCGTGCTCGCCGAGGCCATAGCCGAGGAGCGTGACCTCGGCGGGTTCGTTGATGGTGATCCACAGGGGGACGCGGTCGGCCAGCCGCTCGGCGACCACCGAGGCGTACCGCGCGAAGTGCTCGGCGGTGTCGCGGCTGAGCCAGCCGCCCCGCTCCTCGAGGGCGAGCGGGGTGTCCCAGTGGAAGAGGGTGGGCGCCGGGGTGATCCCCGCGGCGCACAGCTCGTCGACGAGCCGGTCGTAGAAGTCCAGCCCCTTGCGGTTGACCGGCCCGCTGCCCCCGGGCAGGACGCGGGACCAGGACACCGAGAACCGGTAGGCGCCGACGCCGAGTCCGGCCATCAGGGCCACGTCCTCGCGGTAGCGGCGGTAGTGGTCGGTGGCCACCTCCGCATGCGAACCGTCCTTGATGCGGCCCCGCTCCCGGGTGAAGGCGTCCCACGAGGAAGGGCCCCGGCCGTCGGCCGTGGGGGAGCCCTCGATCTGGAAGGCGGAGGCGGAGACGCCCCAGAGGAAACCGGGCGGGAACGGGGGTACGGGCGCTGTCATGCCGGAACTCTCGGGCCCTGGAGGCGGGCCTGTCAATGGAAAGTGAACAATCCTCAAGTTTTCCGGCCCTCGAAGCCATCCGGTACGGGGAGGTCGAGCACGCGCGGGCGGAGGTGGTGCTCGCGGTGTGAGCGCCGTGAAGACCGGACCGGGCGGGTGTACCCGGGCCAGGGGCGGGCAGGCGGCGCCATAGGAGAGCGGAGCGGGAGACCGGAGCGACGAGAGCCAGGTGCGACGACGGTGAACGAGCGTGCGGTGCGCAAGAGCGGGCCCGAGGCCCCGTCCGACGCGGCCGACGCCCGGGCCCTGGTGGCCGCCCTGCTCGACGCCGGGCCCGGCGCGTCCGGCGCTCCCGTGAGCGAGGCGACCGTCGCGGACGCCCTGCTGGTGACGTCCGAGCTGGTCACCAACGCCTTCCGGCACGGCGGCGGCCTCGTCGGCTTCGAAGCCGAGATCGACCCGGATGCCGAAGCCCTGGACCTCACGGTCACCGACCACAGCAGCGAGCTCCCGCACCTCGCACCCGGCCGCACCATCCTGTCGGGCGAGAAACCGGGCGATGGCTCGGGCGATGGCTCGGACGGCGTATCGGGCGATACGAGGCGCGACGCGTCGGCGGCAGCGCCGACGGGCGCGCCGACGAGCATGACCGAAGGCGGATTCGGGTGGCCCTTGATCCGCCTTCTCGCCGACTGGGTGTCGGTGGCCCGGCTGCCCACGGGCGGCAAGAGCATCCGGGTACGCCTCAGGCTGCACTGACGCGTGGTGCGAGCGCCCGCCGGGCGGGTCGCGGTACATGGAGCGGGCCGTCCGGGGCACACGGGCCCTCGCAGACTTCAGCAGCGAGGGAAAGGCCGCAAGATGTCACACGTCGAAGAGCACGTCGAAGTGAACGTCCCCCTGCGGACGGCCTACAACCAGTGGACCCAGTTCGAGGAGTTCCCCGCCTTCATGGAGGGCGTCGAGCGGGTGGAACAGCGCGGCGACACGCTCACCCACTGGGTGACCAACGTCAACGGGGTGGAGCGCGAGTTCGACGCGCGGATCACCGAGCAGCTGCCGGACCGGCGCGTCGCGTGGATGAGCGTCAGCGGTGACGCCCGCCAGGCCGGGCTGGTCACCTTCCAGCCGGTCGATGCCACCACCACCCGGATCGAGCTGCACCTGAACTGGGCCCCCGACGGCATCGCCGAGAACGCCGCCGACAAGCTCGGCTTCGTCAAACGCCAGGTCAGCGGCGACCTCAAACGCTTCAAGATGTTCATCGAATCCCGCGGCGTCGAAACCGGCGCCTGGCGCGGAGAGGTCTGAGACGGTGGGCGCGGCGGGAGCGGCGCGAGAGGGCATACGGACGGCCTCCCGAGGCGGGACCGGCCGCGCGGTCACCGCACGCTGCGGGCTGGTGGCGCGGGGGGTGCTGTACGTACTCACCGGCCTGCTGGCCGTCCGCATCGCCTTCGGGGAAAGCGCCGGCGAGGCGGACCGGCAGGGCGCCCTGCAGACCCTGGCCGGGCAGCCCTTCGGCAGGGTCATGGTCTGGGCGGTCGGCGCCGGGCTGGTGTGCATGGTGCTGTGGCGCCTCTCGGAGGCGGTGTTCGGCGCGGCCGGACCGCACGGCGACACCGCGGGCAAGCGCCTCGCCGCGGCCGGTCGCGCCCTCTTCTACGCGACCGCCGCGTACTCCGTCCTGTCCTTCGCCGCCGGCTCCGGCGGCGAAGGCTCCGGCGACGAGCAGTCGCGCGACATCACGGCGCGGGCGCTGCAACTGCCCGCGGGCCAATGGCTGGTGGGCGCCGCCGGGATCGGTATCGCCATCGCGGGCGTGACCATCGCCGTACGCGCCGCGCTCCGCCGCTTCCGCGATCACCTGCGCATGGGCGGGGTGTCCGCCGGGTGGCGCCGGGCCGTCGACTTCCTCGGCGTGGCCGGCGGAGTCTCCCGCGGCGCGGTCTTCGCCGTGGCGGGAGGCTTCGCCTGCTACGCCGCGTGGACCTACGACCCCGGCCGGGCGCGCGGGGTGGACGACACCCTGCGCGCCTTCACCGGCACGCCGGCCGGGCCGTGGCTGATGGTGGCGGTCGGCGTCGGGCTGATGCTGTTCGGCGTGTTCTCCTGGGCGATGGCCCGCTGGCGCGAGGTCTGACGGCCGCCCGGGGCCCCGGCTCCGGCCCCGCCCCCGGGCCCGCGCCGCTCAGCTGACCTGGATGCCGATGAGGCAGGTGTCGTCGTCCGTGTCGGAGCGGCTGTCGGTCAGCAGCCGGTCGAGCAGACCGTCGAGATCGGCGGCCCGCCCGGACGCGGTGTCCATCAGGTGCCCGAGAGAGTCCTGCACCGAGGAATCCCGCCGTTCCACCAGCCCGTCGGTGAACATCAGCAGGGTGTCCCGCGCCTCGAGCTGCACCTGCCGCTCCGCGTAGGTGGCGTCCGGGAGCGCCCCGAGCAGCAGGCCCTCGATGAGCGGGAAGGCGTGGGCCCGGCCGTCGCGCAGCAGCACCGGCGGCAGGTGGCCGGCCCGCGCCCAGCGCAGGATCCGCGTGTGCGGATCGAAGAGCCCGCAGACGGCCGTGGCTGTCACCTGCTTCGCCAGATGGTGGGTGACGATGTTGAGCCACGACAGGAGCTGGGCGGGCCCCGCGCCCGTGACGGCGAGGCCGCGCAGCGCGTTGCGCAGCACGACCATGCCGGTGGCGGCCTCGATGCCGTGCCCCGCGATGTCGCCGACGGACAGCAGCACCAGCCCCGACGGCAGGATCACCGTGTCGTACCAGTCACCGCCCACCAGCGACTCGGTCTCGGCGGGCCGGTAGCGCACGGCGACCCGCAGCCCCGGCGCCTCGATGGCGGGCGGGGTCGCCGGCATGATGGCGTGCTGGAGCTGCAGGGCGAGCCGGCTGCGCTCGGCCGACTCGGCCTCGGTGTGGGCGAGTTGGTCCCGGGTGGCGGCCAGCGCGACCTCGGTCCAGTGCTGGGAGGAGATGTCCTGGTAGGCGCCGCGTACGGCGTGCAGCCGCTGGTCGGCGTCCAGGACGGGTTCGGCGATGACCCGGATGTGGCGGGTGATGCCGTCGGGCCGCTGGAGCCGGAAGTCCACCGACGCGGGCCGCCGGTAGCGGAGCACGGCCCGCAGGAAGCGCGCGAGGGCGGCCGAGTCGTCGGGGTGCGCGTACGTCGGCAGGTCGCGGAGGGAGACCGGGGCCGCCGTCGGCGCGAGCCCGTGCAGGGCGTACAGCTGCTCGCTCCAGGTGATCCTGCCCGCGGTCAGGTTCTCCTCGAACCCGCCGATGCGGCCCAGGCGTTGCGCGTGCTGGAGGAGGCTGGCCAGCCGGGCCGTCTCGTCCTCGATCCGCCAGATGAACAGGACCGCCGCCCCGTGACGGCTGATGCTGATGTCGGCGACGGTGGTGAGCGGGACCTGGTCCACGAGCGCGGTGAGGTTCATGCGCTGGGCGCGGAAGGGCTCGCCGGTGGCGTGGACGCGCTCGATGGTGTCGAACAGCCCGCTGTCGCCCGCGGCCATCGGATAGGCCTCCAGGAGCAGCGCGCCGCCCACGTCGCCGCGCGGGCGGCCCACGGGGTCGACGAACTTGCTGCTCACGTGGCGGATGCGGAAGTCACCGAGCCGCCCGGCGTGGTCGAGCACCGGGGTGAGGACCATGGCCGGGTCGTGCAGACCCTCGGAGAGATCGATCAGCTCCGCGACGTCCGGCAGGATGACCTCCGACGGCGCGCCGCCGTGCGGGGGCCAGATGTCCATGGTGAGCGCGCAGAGTTCGGCGAGGGCCTCGATCTGCCGCTCCACCTGGGGCGACCGGGAGTGCGGCGGCAGCGGCTCCGGCCAGCACACCTCGAGGACACCGTGGATGCGCCCGCCGGTCCCGGCGGGGACCGCCATCCGCCCGCCGTCCGGCCACTGGAGACGCCCGATCGAGGGCGGCCCGTCCTTGCCCGGGGCGGCCAGGGTCACCGTCCCGCGCTCGCGCAGGGCGAGGCGCGCGACCGTCGAGACCCCCGGCGGTACGTGCCGCCAGCGCGCGGCCTCCTCGGCGGGGAACCCGGCGTGCCCCGCGAGGGTGAGCGAGCCGTCCGGCACCGCGGTCCACACGGCGACCGCCACCGCCCCGAGCGAGGTGAGCGCGTTCGTCAGCAGGGACTCGGCGACCGCCTGGGTGTCTCCGGCGGCCAGCGCGCCGCTCTCGGCGGTGCGCAGCCGCACCGCCGCGCCCGGGTCCTCCGGGGGCGGGCCGGGGACGCCGATCCGTTCGACGAACGCGGCGGCGGCGTCGCCGATGTGGTCGCGGGCCGCCTGGTCCACGATGTCGGCGGCCAGCTCCAGCGGCGAGAGCCCGGACTGGCGGCACAGATCCTCGAGCTGACGGGCCGCGGCCGCCGGGCTGCAGTGCAGTCGGCCGATGAGGATGCCCTTGGCCAGCTCGATCAGCGCCCGGCCGTCGGCCGCGGCGTGCGCCGCCCGTACTTCCTCGCGCAGCCGCCCGACGGTCGCGACGAGCCGCCCCAGGGCGGGCGGGGTGGACGGCCCGGACGGGGCCTGCCGGGGGACGACCGGCGAGGCCCCGGCGACGGGCGCCTCGTCCGGGGCCCGCCGCGGGGCGTCGGGCTTGTTCACGGTGTGATCCAGCGCCGCACGCGGTCGATCAGATCGTTGGCGTCGACCGGCTTGGTCACGTAGTCGCTCGCCCCCGCGGCGAGGCTCTTCTCCCGGTCGCCGGGCATCGCCTTGGCGGTCACCGCGATGATCGGCAGGTCGGCGTAGCCGGGCATGCCCCGGATCTCCGCCGTGGCGGCGTAACCGTCGAGTTCCGGCATCATGACGTCCATCAGGATCAGGTCCACCCCGCGGTGCGCGGTGAGGGTGTCGATGCCCTTGCGGCCGTCCTCCGCGTGCAGCACCCGGATGCCGTGCAGCTCGAGGATCCCGCTCAGCGCGTAGAGGTTGCGCGCGTCGTCGTCCACGACGAGGACGGTGCGCCCCGCGAGCCCCTCGTCGGCCCCCCAGGGGGCGGCGGCCTGCGGCAGCGGCTCGTCCGCCCGGACCAACGGCAGTACGTCCCCGGGCTGTTCGGCCGACAGGTGCAGCGCGATGCGCTCGCGCAGCTCGTCCAGGCTGGACAGCAGCTCCATGTGCAACGACTCGGCGCGCGTGCGCAGTTCCCGCTCCTGGCCGGGGTTCAGCCGGCGGTTGTCGTGGGCGAGGACCGGCAGCGAGGTCAGCGCCCCGTCCCCGTCGAGCGCGTCGAGGAAGCGGAGCGCTTCGCCGCCGGGCATGTCCAGCTCCAGGACGACGCAGTGGAAGGGCTCGGAGGCCAGGGCCGCCGCCGCCTCCCGGGAGTTCGCGGCGTGCACCACCTGGATGCCGCCGCCCCGCTCTCCGCCCAGCTCGCGGGCCGGGGCGAGCTCGCGGGCGGCGCTCTCGGCGACGAGGGCGAGCAGACCGTTCGGGCGCTCCTCGATGACGAGGAGGCGGCGGGCCTGGCGCGGCGCCGCGGGCGAAGAGAGCGCGGCGCGGCGCGGATCCGGGAGCGGGGGCGCCTGGCCGCCGAAGGGGCGGCGCGCGTCGGCCGGCTCCGGGTGCTCCTCGTAATCGGGCCGGCTGACCGGCAGGTAGAGCGTGAAGGTGCTGCCCTGCCCGGGCGTGCTCTGGGCGGTGACCGCGCCGCCGAGGAGGTGGGCGATCTCGCGGCTGATGGAGAGCCCGAGGCCGGTGCCGCCGTACTTGCGGCTGGTGGTGCCGTCGGCCTGCTGGAACGCGCCGAAGACGGAGCCCAGTTGCTGCTGCGGGATGCCGATGCCGGTGTCCCGGACCCGGAAGGCCACCATCGCCTGCTGGCGCGGGACCCCCGGGGGCAGCGAGGCGGCGGGCGCGCGCTCGATGTGCAGCGCGACGCTGCCGCGCTCGGTGAACTTGACCGCGTTGGAGAGCAGGTTGCGCAGCACCTGGCGCAGCCGGGAATCGTCCGTGAGCAGGTCGTCGGGCGCGTCGGCGGCGGTGGTGACGGTGAAGTCCAGGCTCTTCTGCGTGGTCATGGGCCGGAAGGTCGCCTCGACGTACTCCAGCAGCTGCGGCAGCTGGACCCGCTCGGGGTTGATGTCCATCTTCCCGGCCTCGACCTTCGACAGGTCGAGGATGTCGTTGATCAGCTGGAGGAGGTCGGAGCCGGCGGAGTGGATGATCCCCGCGTATTCGACCTGCTTCGGCGAGAGGTTGCGGGTGGGGTTCTGCGCGAGCAGCTGCGCGAGGATCAGCAGGCTGTTGAGCGGGGTGCGCAGTTCGTGGCTCATGTTGGCCAGGAACTCGGACTTGTACTTGGAGGCCAGCGACAGCTGCTGGGCGCGGTCCTCCAGCTCCTGGCGGGCCTGCTCGATCTCCAGGTTCTTGGCCTCGATGTCGCGGTTCTGGCTGGCGAGCAGGGCCGCCTTCTCCTCCAGCTCCGCGTTGGACCGCTGCAACTCGTCCTGCTGGACCTGGAGTTCTTCCGACCGGGCCTGCAATTCGCCGGTCAGGCGCTGGGATTCGCCGAGGAGTTCATCGGTCCGGGCATTGGCGACGATGGTGTTGACGTTGACGCCGATGGTCTCCATCAACTGGCCCAGGAAGTCCCGGTGCACGGGGGTGAAGGCGCCGAAAGACGCGAGCTCTATCACCCCGAGGACCTGGTCGTCCACCACGATCGGCATGACCATCAGGCTGCCGGGCGTGGTGTGCCCGAGCCCCGAGGAGATGATGTAGTCGCCGGGTACCTGGTCGGCGGCGATGATCCGGCGGCTGCGGGCCGCCTGCCCGACCAGGGACTGGCCCAGGGCGAAGCGGGTGCCGTTCACCGTGGCGCCCGAGCGCCCGTAGGAGCCGACGAGGGTGAGCACGGTGGTGTCCGCCGCGTCCTCGGCGAGGTAGAAGGCGCCGTACTGAGCGGCGACGAGCGGGGTCAGCTCGTCCATCACGAGTTCGGCGACGACCGCGAGATCGCGGTGGCCCTGCATCAGACCGGAGATCCGCGCCAGGTTGGACTTGAGCCAGTCCTGTTCCTGGTTGGCCCGCGTGGTCTCGCGCAGCGAGCCGACCATCGAGTTGATGTTGTCCTTGAGCTCCGCGACCTCGCCCGAGGCGTCCACCGTGATCGACCGGGTCAGGTCGCCCTCGGCGACCGCGCTGGCGACCTCGGCGATCGCCCGTACCTGCCGGGTGAGGTTCCCGGCCAGCTCGTTGACGTTCTCGGTCAGCCGCTTCCAGGTACCGGAGACGCCCTCGACCTCGGCCTGGCCGCCGAGCCGGCCCTCGCTGCCCACCTCGCGCGCGACGCGGGTGACCTCCGCGGCGAACGACGACAGCTGGTCCACCATCGTGTTGATCGTCGTCTTGAGCTCCAGGATCTCGCCCCGGGCGTCGACGTCGATCTTCTTCGACAGGTCGCCGTTGGCGACGGCCGTCGTGACGAGGGCGATGTTGCGGACCTGCCCCGTCAGGTTGTTCGCCATGGAGTTGACGTTGTCGGTGAGGTTCTTCCAGGTGCCCGCCACGTGCGGGACGCGGGCCTGGCCGCCGAGGATCCCCTCGGTGCCGACCTCGCGGGCCACGCGCGTGACCTCGTCGGCGAAGGCGGACAGGGTGTCCACCATCGTGTTGATGACCCCCGCGAGGGCGGCCACCTCGCCCTTCGCCTCCACCGTGATCTTCTGCGACAGGTCGCCCCTGGCCACGGCGGTGGCCACCTGCGCGATGGAGCGCACCTGCCCGGTGAGGTTGGAGGCCATCACGTTGACGTTGTCGGTGAGGTCCTTCCAGGTGCCCGAGACCCCCCGGACGGTCGCCTGGCCGCCCAGATTGCCCTCGGTGCCGACCTCGCGGGCGACCCGGGTGACCTCGTCCGCGAAGGCGGAGAGCTGGTCGACCATCGTGTTGATGGTCTCCTTCAGCTCCAGGATCTCGCCGCGGGCGTCGACCCGGATCTTCTGCGTCAGATCGCCCTGGGCCACCGCCGTGGTGACCTCGGCGATCGAGCGCACCTGAGCGGTCAGGTTGTCGGCCATCACGTTGACCGATTCGGTGAGGTCCTTCCAGGTGCCCGAGACGCCCTTGACGTCCGCCTGGCCCCCCAGGCGGCCCTCGGTGCCGACCTCGCGGGCGACCCGGGTGACCTCGCCGGCGAAGGCGGAGAGCTGGTCGACCATCGTGTTGATGGTCTCCTTCAGCTCCAGGATCTCGCCGCGGGCCGTCACCGTGATCTTCTGCGAGAGATCGCCTTCGGCCACCGCGGTCGCCACCTGTGCGATGGACCGCACCTGGGCCGTGAGGTTTCCGGCCATGAAGTTGACCGAATCCGTGAGGTCGCGCCAGGTGCCGGAGACGCCCTTGACGTCCGCCTGGCCGCCCAGGATGCCCTCGGTGCCCACCTCCCGGGCCATGCGCGTGACCTCGCCGGAGAAGGAGGACAGCTGGTCGACCATGGTGTTGATCGTGTTCTTGAGCTCGAGGATCTCGCCCCGCGCGTCCACCGTGATCTTCTGCGAGAGATCGCCCTGGGCCACCGCCGTCGTCACCTGGGCGATGTTGCGGACCTGGTCGGTGAGGTTTCCGGCCATGAAGTTGACCGAATCGGTGAGGTCGCGCCAGACGCCTCCGACACCCGGTACGTCGGCCTGGCCGCCCAGCGTCCCCTCGGTGCCGACCTCGCGGGCCACCCGCGTCACCTCGGACGTGAACAGCGACAGCTGGTCGACCATCCCGTTGAAGACGGTCGCGATCTCCCCGAGCAGCCCCTCGGCCTCCTTGGGCAGCCGGGTGCGGAAGTCCCCGTCGCGCACGGCCGTCAGCCCGGCCAGCAGTCGGCGCAGCTCGGACTCGCCGATCCCGCCCCCACCCTCCGGTACCTCCGAGGCACCGCTCAGGGACCCCGAGCCAGACAGCTCAGCCATCAGACAACCTCACTCTAGTGACGACCATCACAGCGCGAAGCGCGTGCCTGCGGTCGCCGGAACCAATGCGAGAAGGCTAGCGCCCGGCGGGGGACGGCGGACGTGTGTCGATCACACCGCGCGCGCAACGCTACGTCAGGCCGACGACGCGCATGTGACGGGGGTGGTGGGGTAGCCGACTCGGCACGGAAGCTTCCGCCGGCGCGGCTGCCAAGGGTCCGCGCGGAGCAGACCGCGGAAGCCGGTCCAGAGGAGGGACGGTTCGCGTGAACGAGAACGTGTGGGGCTATCGCACCACGTCGGGGCGCCGGGAGGGCGCCGACCTGACCGGCTACAAGGTCGAGGCGACCGACGGCGGCATCGGGAAGGTCGACAAGCACTCGGACGAGGTCGACTCCTCCTACCTGGTGGTGGACACCGGGCCGTGGATCTTCGGCAAGGAGGTCCTGCTCCCGGCCGGCACGGTGATCAGCATCGACCCCGAGGAGCAGCGGATCTACGTCGACCGCACCAAGGAGCAGATCAAGGCCGCCCCCGAGTTCATCCGGGACACCCACCTGCACGACGCCGAGTACCGCGACCGCATCGGCGGCTACTACGGCGCGTTCCTCGGCTGACACCCGGCGGTGGACGGCGCCGGCCGGACCGGCGCCGACCGCCCCCGGCCACCCGCTCAGGCGGGGGTGCCGATCGCGTCCCGGACGTCCGGGTGGATGGCGAGGACCGTGTCCGCGCCCGTCAGCTGGAACAGCCGGACCAGCTGATCGCCGGGAGCGGCGATGCGCAGCGCGGTGATCCGGTGCAGGCGCAGGAGCATGTTGAGAAAGGAGGAATCGCCGAACGTGATGGCTGCCACATCCAGAACCACCACCGGATGCCGCCCGGCGGCCTCGGTGAGGGCGTCCTCCAAGGGCGCCAGCGTGTCCTGGTCGAGCTCGCCGCGGGCCTCGATCACCCAGCCCGGACCGGCCTGGTAGGCCTTGCCGACCACTCCCGCATCGTGTGCATCCGTGTCCGGCACCGTGTCCGCCTCCCCGTCGTCGCTTGCGTGGTTCCTCAAGAGAGGGAGTATGCCTGTTCCACCGGCCGAGGGCGACGGCCGGAGCGCCGGGACGCCCTCTTGTGGAACTTCTCGGCCCGCATGTGTGTAAGGGTCGATGTTCTGGGCACGAGCGGTTGCGCAGCCATTCGCCAAAGGGAGGAACGGCCACATGTCACGCACGGAAACACTTGTCAGCCGCGATCTTGGGGCGGGAGCGACGGCCCTGCCGGCCGCCGGGCTCCCGGCGGAGGAGTCCGTCGTCGACCTGCCGCACATCGACAACGCCCGGGAGGTGGCACCCGCCGACGCCCGGGAGATGTCGCGGGTGTTCCTGGTCCGGCTGCGTTCCCTGGACGAGGGGACGCGTGAATACCAGTACGTGCGCAACACCCTGATCGAGATGAACGTCTCACTCGTGCACTTCGCGGCCCGGCGCTTCCGGTCGCGGGCCGCGAGCGCGGGCGGAGTCGACCTCGAGGACATCCTCCAGGTGGGCACCATCGGCCTGATCAAGGCCATCGACCGGTACGACCCGGCCCGCGAGGTGGAGTTCTCCACCCTGGCCCTCCCCTACATCACCGGTGAGATCAAGCGGTACTTCCGCGACACCACCTGGGCGGTGCACGTCCCGCGCCGGCTGCAGGAGCTGCGGACCGAGCTCGCCCAGAGCCAGGAAGCGCTGAACAGCGTCCTCGGCCGGGCACCCACGGTCAAGGAACTGGCCCAGCACCTCGAACTCTCCGAGGACGAGGTCATCGAGGGCCTGGTCGCCGCGAACGGCTACACCAGCGGCTCCCTGGACACCTCCGCCGACTCCGACGAGCAGGCGCCGTCCGGCCGCAGAACCCGTCCGCTGGCCGAGAGCGTCGGCGAGGTCGACGCGGCCATGGAACTGTTCGAGGAGTTCCACACCCTCGCACCCCTGCTGGAGGAACTGGGCGACCGCGACCGCCTCATCCTCAAGATGCGCTTCGGCCAGGAGATGACACAGGCCGAGATCGGCGCCGAACTGGGCATCTCCCAGATGCAGGTCTCCCGTCTGCTGACCCGCACGCTGGCCCGGCTGCGCACCGGCATGCTCGCCGCGTAGGGCTGGGGCCGGAGCCTGCGGTGCCGACACCCGTCATACTCACTGCGACGAGTGAAAGAGCGGACGAGCCGATGAGTGGCCACACCGCTCCCGGACGACGCCGCGCTGGAGGGTGCAGCATGACCAACGGCTCCACCCCTCCGGTCGCGGGCCCCGGCGCCTTCGTCCACCCGGCGCTCTTCTACCGGGACCTGAAGGAGTACGTGACGGGGGTGGGCGACTTCGTGCGCGCCGCCCTGCGCGCGGACGAGCCCGTCCTCGTCGCCGTCCCCGGACCCCACCTGGACGCCCTGCGCCGGAGCCTCGGCGCGGGCGAGGGCGGGGACCCCCAGGGGGACGGCGTCGAGTTCGTGGACATGGGAGGACTGGGGCGCAACCCCGGCCGCATCCTGGCCGCGCTCCAGGAATTCGCCGACCGGCACCCCGGCCGTACCGCCCGGATCGTCGGCGAGCCGATCTGGCCCGGCCGCTCCCCGGCCGAGGTGCGCGAGGCCACCCGCCACGAGGCGCTGATCAACACCGCCTTCGCGGGCCGCCCCGCCACCATCCTCTGTCCGTACGACACGGCCGCGCTTCCCGCGGCGGTCGTCGCCGACGCGAGACGGACGCACCCCACGCTGATCGAGGACGGGTACGACCGCCCCAGCCCGCGGTACACCGACGCGGCGGTCGTCTGCTCCGACTGCGACCTGCCGCTTCCCGAACCCGTCGCCGTGGGCCTCGTCCTGGACTACTCAGCCGGAGAGCTGGCCCGGGTACGGGAACACGCGCAGGCCTGGGCGCACGGTACGGACCTCGCTCCGGCCCGCCGGGCCGACCTCGTCCTCGCCGTCAGCGAGGCGGCCGCCAACTCCCTCGCCCACGGCGGCGGCAGCGGCACGTTGCGGCTGTGGACCACGGGCACGGGCACGGGCGGCGTGGTCGCGGAGGTCCGCGACGCGGGCCGCTTCGCCAACCCGCTGGCGGGCCGCCGCCGCCCGGCCCTGGCCTCGGGCGACGGGGGCCGCGGGCTGTGGATGATCCACCAGCTCTGCGACCTGGTCGAGGTCCGGGCCCTGGACACCGGGCTCACGCTGCGCCTGCACATGGCGAACGGCTGAGGCCGAGGTCACAGGGGGAGGCCGGTCCCGCCGCCCGGCCACGTCGCGGCGTACAACCAAGTCGTACCTCGGCCGGTCCAGCGGGGCGGCGGTTTGCAATCATTGAGGATCAGCGTCAACGGGGGTAGGTGAGGCCACAGTGACGGCCATCGGATCGGACACCGGGGATCCACGGGGCACGCGGCCGCCGGTCACGGGCCAGCGGCGCCGCCTCGCGCTGCGGGGTGTCCGCGGCCATGTGGCGAAGGGGCGTGACTTCACCCGTGAAGCCATGCGGGACTGGGGCTGGGAATCCAACCAGACCACCGAGGACGCCCTCCTCGTCGTGTCCGAACTGCTGACGAACGCGAGCCTGCACGCGGGGGGCTGCGACGAACTCGTCCTGACCCTCGGCACGGCCCTGCGCATCGAGGTGCTCGACGGGGAGACGGCGCTGCCCGCTCCGCGCGAAACGCGGCGCGGCAGCCCGGGCGGCCACGGGCTCTCCATAGTCCAGCGGCTCTCCGACCGCTGGGGCGCCGAGCCCCACGCGTACGGCAAGGCCGTCTGGGCGGAGATCGAGGGCTCCCGGCTGGCCTCCGGCAGCCCGGCCCCCGTTCGGGCCCACCCGGGCCCGAATGGCGCAATCGTGCAGTAGCCGCCCTCCGGACGGGGAACCGATGGATGCCGGCCGCCCGCACGGGCGGCCGGGGCCGCAGCGGTTTCCGCACGAGAGAGGTGCGCTTCCATGGCACACGCAGCACACGCGATCACCGCGGGGGGACAGGGATGAGCCCCAACGCCACCCACCTTCCCAAACCGGGTGCCAAAACCGCCCGCGACCTGATGACACCGGGCGCGCACTGCGTCGGGCACGACGAGCCGGTGCTGGAGGCGGCCCGGCGGATGGCCGAGCTGGGGGTGGGGGCGCTGCCCATCCGGGACGCCGACGGCCGGCTCATCGGCATGATCACCGACCGGGACATCGTCGTCCGCGTGCTCGTGCCGGGGAAGGACCCCGCCACGACCCCCGCGGGTGAACTCGCCGGTGGCGAGGCGGTGACCGTCGGCCCCGACGACCACGCCGAGAAGATCCTGCGGACCATGGCCGCGCACAAGGTCCGGCGGCTCCCCGTCCTGGACGGCCACCGCCTCGTCGGCATGGTCGCCCAGGCCGACGTGGCCCGCGCCCTGCCCCACCCGGAAGTCGGCGCCCTGCTCAACGCCCTCTCCAGCGACTGACCGTAGGGCTCCCGGCGCTCCGCCCGCCGCCCGCCGGGCGGGGTGCCGGCGCCGCCCGTGGTCAGCGTCCGGCGTCGGTGAGGACGACGTGGACGCCGTGACCCGCGGCGTCGACATGGACGAGGTGGCCGCCCACCCGGAGCGTCCGGGTCCCGCCGGTGGTCCAGCAGCCGTCGGGGCCGTCGGCGCCGGGCAGCGGGGTCCAGACCTCCAGGAAGGTGGAGCCGTCCTCATTGGTGCCGGTCTCGATCAGGCCGTCGCCCTCGGGGCGCAGGGCGCCGACATCGAGGCCGGGAGCGCCGATCTCGTGGTGGAAGGTGACCCGTTCCCCGTCGTAGGAGGTGCTCCCGGCGAAACCGCGGCTGTCGGCGTACCAGGTGCCGCTCTGGAGCCACACGACGTGCTCGGTCTCCCGGAGCGGGCCGCCGTCACGGCTGATTCCGGCGCGCAGCCATGCGCCGCGGGTGGGTGCGTCCATGCCCCCAGGGTGCCAGAGCGGTCAGTTCGCGCCCCAGCCGCCGTCCAGGGGGAGGGAGGCTCCGGTGAGGTACCCGGTGTGCGGGCCGCACAGCCACACCACGGCCGCCGCGACCTCCTCCGGTTCGATCAGCCGTTTGATCGCGGAGCGGGTCAGGAGCACCTCGGACACCACGTCGTCGGGGCTGATGCCGTGCGCGGCGGCCTGGTCCCGGATCTGGCCCTCGACCAGCGGGGTGCGGACATAGCCCGGGTTGACGCAGTTGCTGGTCACGCCGTACGGGGCGCCCTCGAGCGCGGTCACCTTGCTCAGCCCCTCCAGGCCGTGCTTGGCGGCGACGTAGGCGGACTTGTAGGCGCTGGCCCGCAGGCCGTGGACGCTGGAGATGTTGACCACCCGGCCCCAGCCGCCCGCGTACATGTGCGGCAGGGTGCGGCGCAGCAGCAGGAACGGCGCGGTCACCATGACCTGCTGGATGAGCGTGAAGCGTTCCGGCGGGAACTCGTGCAGCGGGGCCACGTGCTGCAGTCCGGCGCTGTTGACCAGGATGTCGACGGCGCTCGGCAGCGACGCGACGGCGGCCGGGTCCGCGAGGTCGGCGGTGTGCGCCCGGCCGCCCACCGCGGCGGCCGTGGCCGCGGCCGACTCCGCGTCGATGTCCACCGCGTGCACGGTGGCTCCGGCGGCGGCCAGGGCGATCGCGCAGGCCCGCCCGATACCGCTGCCCGCGCCCGTCACCAGGGCGACCCGCCCGCCGAGGTCGACGCCGTCGGAGCGGGACGCGGGCGGCGCGGCCGGCGGGGGAGGCAGAAAGCTCGTCATGCCGGGCAACAGTAGGCACCCGTGGCAGCGGCTGACATGGTGCCCACCCCCACACTCCCAGGGCCCTCTGTGGTGATCGGCACCGCCTGAGCCCTGTCGCCGGACGTCGCGCGGCCGGGCGCCGGACCCGGGCGGGCAGCGGACGGCCGAGTGGCCGCCGCGACGTTCGCTTTCGAGTGACATCCGCGCTCGGCTGCGGCGCGTCCGGGGCACGGCTCCACCACGATTCCCATCGGCCGGACGCGTTCCGGTCGACGATCGCCCGCCGAGTGGCCCGGCCGCAGGGAGACCACGTGCACATCCTGCTCGTAGCGAGCGCGTTCAACAGCCTCACCCAGCGCGTCCATGCCGAACTGCGGGACCGCGGCCACAGCGTGGCGGTGCACATCGCCCTGCCCGAGGCCGCTCCGCCCGCGCCCGCCCCCGGGCCCGGGGCCGGCGAGCCCCGGGAACTCCCGGGCGACGCCCTGCGCGCCGCCGTCGCGCGCCACCGCCCGGACCTGATCCTCGCCCCCATGCTCAGGACCGCGATTCCCCGGGACGTGTGGTCCGCCCACACCTGCCTGATCGTCCACCCGGGCCCGCCGGGCGACCGCGGCCCCTCCTCCCTCGACTGGGCCGTCCACGAGGGCGTGACCCGCTGGGGCGTGACCGTCCTCCAGGCCGACGAGCGGATGGACGCCGGCGCCGTCTGGGCCACGGCCGAGTGCGCCGTACCCCCGGTCGGCAAGAGCGACCTGTACCGCGGCGAGGTCTCCGACGCGGCCCTCGCCGCCGTCCTGCTGGCCGTCGACCGCTTCGCCTCCGGTACGTACGTCCCCCTGCCCCAGCGCGAGCCGCGCCCCGGGGAGGCCGAGGAAGGCCCGTACCGGACCCGCCCGTACTTCCGCCAGGAGCTGCGCCGCATCGACTGGGAGCGGGACACCACCGACGCCGTGGTCCGCACCCTGCGCGCCGCCGACTCCCAGCCCGGAGTGCTGGACGAGCTGCTGGGCGCCGAGTGGTTCCTGCACGGCGGCCACCCCGAGGACACCCTGCGCGGGCGCCCGGGGGAGCTGCTGGCCACCCGTACCGGGGCGGTCTGCCGGGCCACCGCCGACGGCGCCGTCTGGATCCCCGAGCTGCGCGCCCGACGCCTGCCGGGCGAGCCGGTCCCGGTGAAGCTGCCCGCCGTACTGGCCCTGGCCGGGCGGCTGCCCGAGCTGCCGGACCTGCCCGAGGTGCCCGCCCGGGGGCGCTCCTGGACCGACATCGCCTACCGGGAGGAGGGCCAGGCGGGCTTCCTGTCCTTCGCCTTCCCCGGTGGCGCGATGAGCACCGGCCAGTGCCGCCGCCTGCTCGCGGCCTACCGGGCCGCCCGGGCCCGCCCCACCTCGGTCCTGGTGCTGGGCGGCGGGCGGGACTTCTTCTCCAACGGGATCCACCTCGGCGTCATCGAGGCGGCCGCCGACCCGGCCGCGGAGTCCTGGGCGAACATCACGGCCATGGACGACCTGGTCGAGGCCGTGCTGTGCACCACCGACCGGCTCGTGGTCGCCGCGCTCGGCGGCAACGCCGCCGCGGGCGGGGCCATGCTCGCCCTCGCGGCCGACGAGATCTGGTGCAGGTCCGGCGTGGTGCTGAACCCGCACTACCGCCTGATGGGGCTGTACGGCTCGGAGTACTGGACGTACACCCTGCCGCGCCGGGTCGGACCGGCCCTGGCCGAGAGGCTGACCACCGAGGCGCTGCCGGTGTCCGCCGAGGCGGCGCGGCGCCTGGGGCTGGTGGACCGTACGACGGCCTGCGCGCCGCAGGACTTCGGGCAGGAGACCCGGCGGTTCGCGGTCCGGCTCGCCGCCTCGCCCGCGGTGTCGGCCCGGATCGCCGCGAAGAAGGCGGCCCGGGACCGGGACGAGGCGGTGCGGCCGCTGGCCGCCTACCGGGCGGCGGAGCTGGCCCGGATGCGCGGGACCTTCTTCGACCCGCAGGCGCCCTACCACGCGCTGCGCAGGGATTTCGTGCGCAAGGCCCCCGCCACCGGCACCCCGCCGCATCTGGCCCGGGCCGTCCCCGAACGCCGTCGCGTCACTGGACTGGACGCATCAGACGGCGCACCCGGACCGGTCGGCTGTTACCAAGAAGGGTGATGGCCGGTATGACGGCTTTCACCGCATACATCCCCAAGGAGGCATCCCCATGGATGCTGAAACCACCGCATCCCCGACCGCCGTCGAAGACCCCCCGATCCACATCCTCTGGATCAACGCCGGGCTGAGCTGCGACGGCGACTCCGTCTCCCTGACCGCCGCGATGCAGCCCAGCATCGAAGAGATCGTGATGGGCGTCCTGCCCGGGCTGCCCAAGATCGCCGTCCACTGGCCGCTGATCGACTTCGAGTGCGGTCCCGTCGGCGGCGCGGACACCTTCATCGAATGGTTCTTCAAGGGCGAGCGCGGTGAGATCGACCCCTTCGTTTTGGTCGTCGAGGGGTCCATCCCCAACGAGAGCATCAAGCCCGAGGGGTACTGGTGCGGCTTCGGCGACAACCCGGAGACAGGCCAGCCCATCACCACCAGCGAGTGGATCGACCGGCTGGCGCCCAAGGCCCTGGCGGTCGTCGCGATCGGTACCTGCGCCACGTACGGCGGCATCCACGCCATGGAGGGCAACCCCACCGGGGCCATGGGCCTGCCCGACTACCTCGGCTGGGACTGGACGTCGAAGGCGGGCATTCCGATCGTGTGCGTGCCGGGCTGCCCGATCCAGCCCGACAACTTCTCGGAGACCCTCACCTACCTGCTGTACCAGGCGGCCGGATCCGCGCCGATGATCCCGCTGGACGACAAGCTGCGGCCGACCTGGCTCTTCGGCGCCACCGTGCACGAGGGGTGCGACCGGGCCGGCTACTACGAGCAGGGCCAGTTCGCGCTCACCTACGACTCGCCCAAGTGCCTGGTCAAGCTGGGCTGCTGGGGCCCGGTCGTCAAGTGCAACGTGCCCAAGCGCGGCTGGATGAACGGCATCGGCGGCTGTCCCAACGTCGGTGGCATCTGCATCGCCTGCACCATGCCCGGCTTCCCCGACAAGTTCATGCCGTTCATGGACGAACCCCCCGGCGGCAAGGTGTCCAGCGTCGCCAGCGGGGCGTACGGAGCGGTGGTCCGCAAGCTCCGTGCGATCACGGCGCACACCGTCGACCAGGAGCCCAAGTGGCGCCACCGCGGCGAGCGGCTCACCACCGGCTACCGCCCGCCCTGGTGAGCGGCCCGGCCGGGTCCGGCCGGTAGTCCCCGCACCCCCGCCCCACGCCCCCCGCCCCACGCACGTCGCCGCCCGGCACGTCCGTACCGCACCGAAGAAGGGTCACGGCAGACACGATGGCACCGAAGACGAAGACGGCCGCCGACGGCAGCGGCCTGGTCGAGATGGCCTGGGATCCGATCACCCGGATCGTGGGCAGCCTCGGCATCCACACGAAGATCGACTTCAAGCAGAAGCGGGTCGCGGAGTGCTACAGCACCTCGTCGGTCTTCCGCGGCTACAGCGTCTTCATGCGCGGCAAGGACCCCCGCGACGCGCACTTCATCACCAGCCGCATCTGCGGCATCTGCGGTGACAACCACGCCACGTGCTCCGTCTACGCGCAGAACATGGCCTACGGGGTGAAGCCCCCGCACCTCGCCGAGTGGATCATCAACCTCGGCGAGTCCGCGGAGTACATGTTCGACCACAACATCTTCCAGGAGAACCTGGTCGGGGTCGACTACTGCGAGAAGATGGTCCGCGAGACCAACCCCGGCGTCCTGGAGCTGGCCGAGCGCACCCCCGCCCCCCACGCGGGGGAGCACGGCTTCAAGACCATCGCCGACATCATGCGCTCGCTCAACCCCATCGAGGGCGAGTTCTACCGCGAGGCGCTGCAGGTCAGCCGCTACACCCGCGAGATGTTCTGCCTGATGGAGGGTCGCCACGTGCACCCCTCCACCCTCTACCCGGGCGGCGTCGGCACCATCGCCTCCGTCCAGCTCTTCACGGACTACATGAGCCGCCTCATGCGGTACTGCGAGTTCATGAAGCGGGTCGTCCCGCTGCACGACGACCTCTTCGACTTCTTCTACGAGGCCCTCCCCGGGTACGAGGAGGTCGGCCGGCGCCGCGTCCTGCTCGGCTGCTGGGGCGCGCTCAACGACCCCGAGCACTGCGACTTCACGTACGCCAACATGACCGACTGGGGACGGAAGATGTTCGTCACCCCCGGCGTGGTGGTCGACGGCAAGCTCGTCACCAACGACCTGACCGAGATCAACCTCGGCATCCGGATCCTGCTGGGCAGTTCGTACTACGACGACTGGCAGGGTCAGGAGCAGTTCGTCACCCACGACCCGCTCGGCAACCCGGTCGACCCCCGCCACCCGTGGAACCAGCACACCATCCCGGCCCCGCAGAAGCGGAACTTCGACGACAAGTACAGCTGGGTGATGTCCCCGCGCTGGTTCGACGGCAAGGACCACCTGGCCCTCGACACGGGCGGCGGCCCCCTCGCCCGGCTGTGGTCCACGGCCCTCTCCGGGCTGGTGCACACCGACTACGTGCAGGCCACCGGGCACAGCGTCGTCATCACCCTGCCCCGGACCATGACCAAGCCCGAGACCCGCTTCGAGTGGAAGATCCCGAAGTGGAGCAACGCGCTGGAGCGCAACCGCGCCCGCACCTACTTCCAGGCGTACGCGGCCGCCATCGCGCTGCACTGCGCGGAGAAGGGCCTGGCCGAGGTCCGCGCCGGACGCACCCAGACCTGGGAGAAGTTCGAGGTGCCGGACGAGGGGCTCGGGGTCGGCTTCACCGAGGCCGTCCGCGGGGTCCTCTCGCACCACATGGTGATCCGTGACGGCAAGATCGCCAACTACCACCCGTACCCGCCGACCCCGTGGAACGCGAGCACCCGCGACACCTTCGGCACCCCCGGACCGTACGAGGACGCCGTACAGAACACCCCGATCTTCGAGGAGAACACCCCGGAGAACTTCAAGGGCATCGACATCATGCGCGCCGTGCGCAGCTTCGACCCCTGTCTGCCCTGCGGCGTGCACATGTACGTCGGCCCCGGCAACACCGTCAAGCAGATGCACGTGCCCACCGGCCTGAGCGGACTGGGCGGATGAGCGCCCCCGCCGACGCCCGGCAGGCCGGGATGAGGGTCGAAGAGGTCCTCGACCGGCTCGCCGACACCGGGGACCGGCAGGTCTGCGACGCGGCCGAGGAACTGGTCCGCGTCCTCATGGACTTCTACGGCGCCGGACTCGCCCGGATCGTCGAACGGCTCGCCGCGGCCCCCGGCGGGCTGCCCGGCGGCCCCCTCGGCGGGCTGCTCGACGACGAACTCGTCGTCAGCCTGCTCACCCTGCACGACCTGCACCCCGAGGACGTCCACACCCGGATCGGGCGCGCCCTGGAGGCCGCGGCGGACCCGGTCGAGCTGATCGGCTTCGAGGAGGCGAGCGGCATCCTGCGCCTGCGGCCCGCCGCCGAGGGCGGTGGCTGCGGCTGCTCGGGCGCCGGCGGCGCGTCGGTCGGCAAGAGCGTCGAGGACGTCCTCGCCGCCTTCGCCCCCGAGGTCACCGCCGTGGAGCTGGAACCGGCCGCGCCGCCGCAGGCCCCGCTGCTCCAGATCGGCTCCCGCCCGCAGGCCCCGGCGGCCGCCGATGCCGAGGCCCGTCAGGGCGTTCTTGAAGATCTGCTCGAAGCCGAGGAACTTCACGACGCCGATGTCGACGGACGGGTGGAACC
>NZ_JBEOXE010000085.1:0-30461 GCF_040296485.1 Streptomyces sp. NPDC002138
CGCTGCGCGATGGCCTGCGGCCACCCTTGACAGCACGACTCGACACGAAAAGCCAAGAACTGTCGGGCGGCCCCCGGGGGAAGGCAGGGGGGAGGCTGACCATGGGCCGGGACTTCTGGCGGTGAGGGGGCCGTGGTGCCGCGAAGCCGCGCCCTCCGGGCGAAAGGGCTGGCTACGGGGCGGCGGGTGATCGGCACGGCACGGCCGGACCGGGGACGAATGGGTGATGGACGGGCGACGCGTTCTCCGAGGCGAGGAGGAGTCCGCACTGATGTGTACTTTTAGTGATCGTCTACTTGCACCAAGTGACCGAGTGTGCACGAGGCAAGGCACGGAGGGTACGCATTCATGCGCAAGCTTCAGCAGGTCATGATCGCCACTGTGGCGGTGGCGAGTCTGACCGCCCTTGGCGCGGGAAGCGCTCACGCCGCTGATGCGAGTGGCCGCTCTTCCCACGGCGCCGGCGCGCGAGGCGGCCAGGCGCCGCTGGCGCCGCCCGCCCCGAGGGTGGCTCAGCTGCCGCAACTTCCCCAGCTCCCGCAGCTGCCCCAGCTGCCCCAGCTGCCCCGGCTCCCGCAACTCCCGCGGATGGCTCACCTGTCGAAGCTCGCGCAGCCCCCGCAGGCGAGGCTCCGGGCGGGGCAGCAGCAGAAGGCGGGTGCGGGTGCGGGTGCGGTGGTGGCGGTGGTGGTGGCGGGCGAGGCGAACGGGGCGTATGCGCCGTACGTTCCGTACGCGCCCTACGCGCCCTACGCACCCTACGCACCCTATGCGCCGTACGCACTGGATGGAGCCAGCGGCTCCGGCGCTCCCAGCACGCCCAACACGCCGAATACCCCGAACACGCCCAACACGCCCAACACCCCGAGTACGCCCAACACGCCCAATACCCCGAACACGCCCAATACGCCGAACACCCCGAACACGCCCAACGGTCCGAACACGCCGAACACCCCGAACACGCCCAACACACCGAATACTCCGAACACTCCGAGCCATAAGGGCGGGCTGTAGCACCGTCGAAGGGCGGAGGTCTACGGCTGCTTGGTTTTTCACGGCACGTGGCAGCGCCGCGCAGTGATTTCACTGCGCGGCGCCGTCATGTGGTCGGAGTATGTATCACCTCAGTTGGGGGTGTTGGGCGTGTTAGGGGTGTTGGGGGTGTTGTTTCCGGCACCGCCCGGGGTGTTGGGGGTGTTGGGGGTGTTAGGGGTGTTGGCTCCGGCACCGCCGGGGGTGTTAGGGGTGTTGGGAGTGTTGGGGGTGTTGTTTCCGGCACCGCCGGGGGTGTTGGGCGTGTTGGGGGTGTTGGGGGTGTTGTTTCCGGCTCCGCCGGGGGTGTTGGGCGTGTTGGGGGTGTTGGGGGTGTTGTTTCCGGCTCCGCCCGGGGTGTTCGGGGTGTTGGGGGTGTTGGGGGTGTTGTTCCCGGTCCCGCCAGGGGTGTTGGGCGTGTTCGGGGTGTTCGGGGTGTTGTGGTTGCCGTGGCCCCTGTGGTGGGGGGTGTTCGGGGTGTTGGGAGTGTTCGGGGTGTTGTGTCCGCCATGGCCCGGGGTGTTGGGCGTGTTCGGGGTGTTGGGGGTGTTGTTTCCGGCCCCGCCCGGGGTGTTCGGCGTATTCGGGGTGTTCGGAGTGTTGCCCCCATCGCCCGGGGTATTCGGGGTATTCGGGGTGTTGGGAGTGTTGTCGGCGACTGCGATCTGGGGCGCCGGTGCTGCCATCGCGGCGGCCGGGAGGGCGATGCCGCCTCCAGCCAGGGCCATGGTGGCTGCAGCCAGTACGATCTTGCGGGAAATCTTCATCATCGGATTCTCCATTCGTGTTGCGGGGATTCCTGGAATAGGTCCCGCGCCAAGTGGTCGTATTCTTCGGCCCCGTATTTCTGTGGGATTCCCCGGTGGGGGCCTGCTTCAAATAAACCCGATGGGCGCGGGGCGGTCATGTCGCAGGAATTCGTGGCTTGACGTCAAGAGTCGATATTGGTAGAAGCTGGCGCTCGCGCCGTTGTCGAGCCAGGGGAGTGTGCGCCGCTGGGGCTGGGGCTGGGGCGCGATATCGCGTGCATGGCGGGTGGGCGGCTGTTGCTTTCGCGTGTTCCCTGGGCTGCGGGGCGGGGGTGGGACGCGGTCCGCTGGCGAGTGGGGGTCGCTCGGCTACCCTGCGTGACGGAATGCCGGAGAGGCCCCCGGGGATCGCGGATGAGCGTGTCGGTCGGGCTGTGGTCGACGCCGCTGTGCGCGGGGGGAGGGAACGACCGGATTCGCGCGCGGGTCGTGCTGGCCTGTCCGGTTTCGCGAGTGGGGCTTTCTTGGCGTGGTGCTCCCCGGGGCGGCTTACAGCGGGCGCGCTCGGTGCGGGGCGTTCGGGTGGGTGTGGGTGAGGGGCGTCGTCATACCCGGACGACCTCCACGCCCGCCTCGCCGAAGGCGGCGGCGCCCGCGTCCGACAGGCCCGTGTCCGTGACCAGGATGTCCACCGCTGAGGCGGGGCAGATGCGGGCGAAGGCGCGGACGCCCAGTTTGCTGGAGTCCGCCGCGATGACCACGCGGCGGGAGCGGTCGCACAGGAGGCGGTTCACCGCTGCCTCGTCCTCGTGGCGGGTGGCGGCGCCGTCGGTCGCGTCGAAGCCGTCCACGCCGAGGATCGCCGTGTCCACCGTGAGCTGGCCCAGGACGCCCTGGGCGAGGGGGCCCGTGAGCTCGTACGACTGCGGTCGGGCCACGCCCCCGGTGAGCACCGTCTTGAACTGGGGCCGGATGACCAGCTCGCCCGCGATGTTCAGGGCGTTCGTCACCACGGTCAGCGCGGGCGAGCCCGCGCTGAGGTCCGCCCGGCCCGCGAGGGCGCGGGCGACCTCGGTGGTCGTCGTGCCGCCCGTCAGGCCCACCACCTCGCCGGGGGCGATCAGCGCGGCCACCGCCTCGCTGATGCGGCGCTTCTCCGCCGCGCGCCGCGTGGTGCGGTAGCGCAAGGGGAGCTCGTACGACACGCCGTGCAGCACCGCCCCGCCGCGCGTGCGCACCAGAAGCTGCTGCTGGGCCAGTTCGTCGAGGTCGCGCCGGATCGTGGCGGCCGAGACGCCGAGCGTCTCGGCGGCCGGTTCGACCTCCAGGCGACCGCGTTCCACCAGCAGATCCAGCAGCGTTTGCCAGCGCACCTCCCGGGACATGGACCCCACGGCGGCGTACCCCCTTGTGTTCGTTCAGTTGTGCGTTCGGGCTATCCGTCGACATTAACTCAGTCCACCACGGCTGAAATGCTTGAAGTTGCGCGAAACTACCAGCTATCTTGCAGAAAAACGCAGCACCCGCACTTCCACCGCACAGGGAGCCGACATGAGTCATGTCGCGTACGAGCTGACCACGCAACCCGACTGCTGGGAGCGGGCCGCCGAACTGGCCCCGGCCCAGCGCTCCGTGCTCCCGCAGCCGGGGGAGCGGACCGCGATCGTGGGGTGCGGGACCTCGTACTACATGGCGCAGGCCGCCGCCGCGCTGCGCGAGGAGTCCGGCGCCGGGGAGACCGATGCCTTCCCCGCCTCCGAGTTCCCCCGCCACCGGCGCTATGACCGGGTCGTGGCCCTCACCCGCTCCGGCACCACCACCGAGGTGCTGGACCTGCTCGCGCAGCTGCGCGACGCGGGGATCCGTACCACCGCCGTCATCGGCGACCCGGACACCCCGGTGATGACCCTCGCCGACGACCTGGTCGTGCTCGACTTCGCCGACGAGCGCTCGGTCGTGCAGACCCGCTTCGCGACCACGGCCCTCACCCTGCTGCGCGCCCACTTCGGCCTGCACAGCCCGGCCGTGGTGGCCGACGCCCGCGCCGCGCTGCTCGAGCCGCTGCCCGAGCAGGTGGCGAGCCGGGGTCAGTTCACCTTCCTGGGCCGGGGCTGGAGCGTGGGCCTCGCCCATGAGGCTGCCCTCAAGATGCGCGAGGCCTCCCTGTCCTGGTCCGAGTCCTATCCGGCGATGGAGTACCGGCACGGCCCGATCAGCGTCAGCGGCCCCGGCACCGTCACCTGGGCCATGGACGAGGCCCCGGACGGTCTGGCCGAGCAGGTCCGCGACACCGGCGCCCAGTGGGTGGAGGCCCGGCACGACCCGCTGGCCGAGCTGGTGCGGGTGCACCGGCTCGCGATCGCCGTCGCCGCGCACCAGGACCTCGACCCCGACCGGCCGCGCAACCTCACCCGCTCGGTGATCCTCACCAGCGAAGAGGGAGCCGTCCGATGAGCCTCGTCCCCGCGGGAGGCCTCGTCCTGGAAGCGGCCGCCGCCGGCCGGGCCGTCGCCGCCTTCAACATCATCACCCTCGAACACGCCGAGGCCGTCGTCGCCGGAGCCGAGCGGACCGGCACGCCGGTCATCATCCAGCTCAGCGAGAACGCGGTCCGCTTCCGGGACGGCCGCCTGCTGCCCATCGCGCGCGCCGCGGTGGCCTGCGCCGAGGCCGCCGGGGTGCCCATCGGCCTCCACCTGGACCACGTCAAGAGCGCCGATCTGCTGCGCCAGGCGGCCGACGCCGGCTTCGGTTCGGTCATGTACGACGCCGCGCACCTGCCGTACGGCGAGAACCTCGAGGCCACCCGCTCGGCCGCCGACTGGGCGCACGCCAACGGCCTGTGGATCGAGGCCGAGCTGGGCGAGGTCGGCGGTAAGGACGGCGCCGCCCCGCTGGACCCGCATGCCCCCGGCGCCCGTACCGATCCGGACGAGGCCCGCCGCTTCGTCGTGGACTCCGGGGTGGACGCGCTGGCCGTCGCGATCGGCAGCAGCCACGCGATGACCTCGCGGACCGCCGCCCTGGACCACGCGCTGCTCGCCCGGCTGGCCAAAACCGTGGACGTTCCGCTCGTCCTGCACGGCTCCTCCGGTCTGCCGGACGCGGAGCTGGCGGCGGCGGTCGCGGGCGGCATCCGCAAGGTCAACATCGGCACCGCGCTGAACGTGGCGATGACCGAAGCCATCCGCACCCATCTGACCAAGGCCGACCCCCGCCCGTACCTGACGGCGGCCCGCACGGCGATGACGGCCACCACGGCGGCCATGATCACCGCACTGAACTCTTCCCACTCAGTGGGAGCGGCCGCGATCGGGCATTGAACCCGCGCGCGGCGCGGTGTTCCTCGCCCCCTGCCGTCAGCCGTCAGCCGTCAGCCGTTGATCCTTGCCGACCGGATCTGCCAGCTCGACCAGCAGACCCGGGGGCGGGCCATGCTCGGTGTCGGCTCCGGACAACTCCCCTCCGACGACTTCATGATGGGCGTCGCCCCCCCGGGCTCGCGCGAGATGATGGCCGAATCGCTGGACGCGATCGTGCGGCTGCTGCGCGGCGAGACCGTGACCGCGGCCACCGACTGGTCCGGGTGGCGGCCGGTCACACCCGTCCACCTGGCCGGGACCCGGGAACAGGCCCGCGCAGAGGCCGAGTTCGGCGTGGGCGATCTGGTCCGCTACATCGAGGAGCTCGGCGGCACCCGTCCGGAGGGCTGCGCCACTCCGGCCGCCGCTGTCGAGCGCTGGACCACGGAGGGGCTGCCGGTCTTCGGCCGGGCGGTCATCGGTGGCGCTCCGCGCGGAGCTCGTGGGGCGGGCCCCGCTCCCGAAGGTGGTGGTGAACCGTGTCGGCGTACAAGGGCGTCACGATCAGGATGTCCCTCGCCTACCGCCCGAGGAGTTCGGCGCCACCCCGGCCCGGCTCGCGGACGGCCGCCTCGACCCCGGGCCGCTGGTGACGGGCGAGGCGGGGTTCGCCGGCCTGGACGCGGCCTGCGCCTCGCTCTCCCGGCCGGAGCGCCACGTCAAGGTCCTCATCCGCCCGGAGCTGGAAGGGACGGAGATCAAGGCACCGGGGCTTCGCAGGAGGTCCGCCGACTGATCGCGAGACGGTGCGCGCCGACCCTTCCGGATTCTTGGAACACGTTCTACTCTACGCCCGCCAGCGACGGACGGACCGCGAGACTCCCGGAGGGGCCGTGCACCTCGAATACACGCCTGAGCAGCAGCAGTTGCGCACCGAGCTGCGCGCCTACTTCGCCGAGCTGGTCCTGGCGGACGTCTACGGGCGCTACGAGGACGCCGCCGCGCAGAAGCGCTTCTACCGGGAGACGATCCGGCGCCTCGGCGCGGACGGCTGGCTCGGGGTCGGCTGGCCGAAGGAGTACGGCGGGCGCGGCATGTCGCCCATGGACCAGTTCATCTTCTTCGACGAGGCCGCGCAGGCCGTGGTCCCGCTGCCGCTGATGGCCCTCAACACCGTCGGGCCGACCATCATGCAGTTCGGCACGGACGAGCAGAAGGCGTACTTCCTCCCCAAGATCCTCGCCGGCGAGATCGACTTCGCCATCGGCTACAGCGAACCGGACGCGGGCACCGACCTCGCCGCGCTCAAGTGCAAGGCCGTCCGCGAGGGCGACGAGGAGAGCGGCACGTACGTCGTCAACGGCCAGAAGATCTGGACCACCAACGGGGACACCGCCGACTGGGTGTGGCTCGCCGTGCGCACCGACCCCGACGCACCGGCGCACAAGGGCATCACGATGCTCCTGGTGCCGACCGACGACCCCGGCTACTCCTGCACCCTCATCAACACCCTTGCCTCGCACGACACCACCGCCAGCTACTACGAGGACATCCGTGTCCCCGCGAACCGCCGGGTCGGCCAGGAGAACAAGGGCTGGCGCCTGATCACCAACCAGCTCAACCACGAACGCGTCACCCTCGCCGCACACGGCACCATGGCCATCCGCGCCCTGCACGACGTACAGCGCTGGGCCGCCGACACCAAACTCGCCGACGGCCGCCGGGTCATCGACCTCGGCTGGGTGCGCGGCCGCCTCGCACGCACGCACGCCCGTCTGGACGCGATGAAGCTGCTCAACTGGCAGATGGTGAACGCCGTCCAGGGCGGCACGCTCTCCCCGCAGGACGCCTCCGCCGTCAAGGTCTACGGCTCCGAGGCCCGCCGCGACGCCTACGCCTGGCTGATGGAGATCGTCGGCGCGGCGGGCGCCCTGAAGGACGGCTCCGCGGGCGCCGTGCTCCACGGCGAGCTGGAACGCGGCTACCGCAGCGCGGTCATCTTCACCTTCGGCGGCGGCAACAACGAGATCCAGCGCGAGATCATCTCCTGGATCGGCCTCGGCATGCCCCGCGTCCGCCGCTGAGCACCCGCGGACGCCGCTGGCCGACGGGCGACGGCCGCGATCCGGCCCGCACCGATGTGCACGGCGGCCGGTGGACACCCGTCGGCCAGGATTCCCGCCCGAGGGCGCTTCGACGGTGCTCTGCTCGGCGGTTTACGCGGCATTCGCCCGTCGTGACGTCATGGACGGATCCTAGCGCTCACCGAGGTCTCGCGTTCCGGTCGATTCGATCAGGCCCGAGGTCACGCCATGCGGGCGCTCAAGGTGCGTACCACCTCGGTCAGGACCTTCTGGCGCCAGTTCTCTTCCGTCTCCGGGTACTTGCCCACGCCGTCCGCGGTCGACGAGCCGCTCACCTCGAACTGGTACGGGCCCTGATGGCAGACCATCGTGGAGGTCGTGCCCTTCGTGTAGCAGCCCGCCGCACCCAGCGAGTTCTTGAGGTCCTGGAACTTCTTGGTGTCCTGGCCGGCCCGCTTCGCCTCGTCGTCCCGGTCCTCGGCGTAGGCGTTCGCCACGAGGGCCGGATCGGCCACCGTCTTGAAGACGATGCGGATGTTGCTGTTGTGCTTGCCCTTGTACTTCGCCGGCAGCCCGAATTCGGTCCTGCAGCCGCCCGCCGGTACGTCACCCGTCGTGCCCGGGTCCGGCTTGCCGAGCGGGTTGAAGTTGAGGACGGTCACCTTGATCGGATCGCGCTGGAAGTCCTTCGCCTGCGGCAGGATCGCGCGGATCTCGTCGTCGCCCAGCACCTCGCACGCGTTGGGCCACTGAGCGACGGGGAGCGAGCCTCCCTGTACGGGCCTGGCGTCGAGCCGCGGCCCGGACGGCTTCGCCGACTCGAACTTCAGCGCCGGCGGCTCACTGCTGCAACCGGCCAGCACGACCGCGGCGGACGCGACGGCCACGGCGGCCAGGACGGAACGGCTCGGATTCATTGTCGGCACGTCCAACTTCCCTCTGCAGACACGGGGGATCCCCCACCTCGGGACCATTCTGGACGTGCGTGCCGCGCCGCCCGTGCCGATCCCGGGATGTTCCCTGTGATCTTCCCGACAGCAAGCCCGCCCCGGCTCAGTCATGTCCGCCATCGGCGAACCGTCTCATCCGGGCGTCCGGAATGTGGCCAACTCCTCCCCTCGGTACGGGCGGACACCTAAGGTGATCCCCAGCAGCTGGTTCGCCTCCGTCCGCCAGGCGGGATGCGTCGTAAGAGGGAACCCGGTGGGAATCCGGGACTGCCCCGCAGCGGTGAGCGGGAACGACCGCCGTCATACGCACTGGGCCCGTACGGGCCTGGGAAGCGACGGCCACTAGGTGTCTGCCCCCGGCAGACGTGCCCGTGAGTCCGAAGACCTGCCCGTTGCCCGCGCACGCACAGCCGTGCGCGGATTCCTGGTGACCTCGTGGGCGGGTCGGTCGGGGGCACCCCGGGCTCGCCCCGGGGCAAGGCGGACGGTCGTACCGGTACCCCGTGCACGGAGCGCGCGGGGGCGAGGGCGCGACGTACCGTCCGGTCCGCCGCCCTTCGCGCCCCACGTCCGGTCATCGGGACTCATGGAGACGTACTCGCGAAGGAGAGTTCCGTGACAACCGATTCCACCACCGAGATGGCCACCGATTCCGCAACCGCAGCCGTATGCGCCACTGTTCACGGCTACCCCCGGCAGGGGCAGAACCGGGAACTGAAGAAGGCCGTCGAGGGCTACTGGAAGGGCCGGGTCGACGCCGACGCACTGCGCGAGACCGCCGCGACCCTGCGCCGGACGAACTGGCGGCAGCTGGCCGGGGCGGGCATCACCGAGGTCCCCACCGGTGACTTCTCGTACTACGACCACGTCCTCGACACCAGCGTGATGGTCGGCGCGGTCCCGGACCGCCACCGCGCCGCCGTCGAAGCGGACCCGCTGGACGGCTACTTCGCCATGGCCCGCGGCACCCAGGACGTGGCGCCGCTGGAGATGACCAAGTGGTTCGACACCAACTACCACTACCTGGTACCGGAGCTGGGCCCCGACACCGTCTTCACCGCCGACTCCGGCAAGCAGGTCGCCGAGCTGAAGGAGGCCCTGGCCCTCGGTCTCGCGGCCCGCCCCGTGCTGGTCGGACCGGTCACCTACCTCCTGCTGGCCAAGCCCGCCCCCGGGGTGCCCGACGACTTCCAGCCCCTCACCCTGCTCGACCGGCTGCTGCCCGTCTACGCCGAAGTCCTCGCCGACCTCCGCGCGGCCGGCGCCGCATGGGTCCAGCTCGACGAGCCCGCCCTGGTCCAGGACCGCACCCCCGCCGACCTCGGCGCCGCCGCCCGCGCCTACCGCGAGCTGGGCGGCCTCGCCCCACGTCCCAAGCTGCTCGTCGCCTCGTACTTCGACCGGCTCGGCGAGGCCCTGCCGGTCCTGGCCAAGGCGCCGGTCGAGGGTCTGGCCCTGGACTTCACCGACCGGGCCGCGGGCAACCTCGCCGACCTCGCCGCCGTCGGCGGCCTGCCCGGGAAGCGGCTGGTCGCGGGGGTCGTCAACGGCCGCAACATCTGGATCAACGACCACGAGAAGTCCCTCGCCACCCTCGGCACCCTGCTCGGCCTCGCGGGCCGCGTCGACGTGGCGGCTTCCTGCTCGCTGCTGCACGTCCCGCTGGACGTCACCGCCGAGCGCGACATCGACCCGCAGGTCCGGCGCTGGCTGGCCTTCGCCCGCCAGAAGACCGCCGAGATCACCACCCTCGCCCGCGGCCTCGCCCAGGGCACGCACGCCATCGGCGCCGAACTCGCCGCGAACCGCGCCGACCTCGCCTCCCGGGCGCACTCGCCGATCACCCGCGACCCCGCCGTCCGCGCCCGCACCGCGGCCGTCACCGACGCCGACGGGCGCCGCTCGCAGCCCTACGACCGGCGGGCCGCCGCCCAGCGGGCCCACCTCGGGCTGCCTCCGCTGCCCACGACGACCATCGGCTCCTTCCCGCAGACCACCGAACTGCGCACCGCCCGCGCCGACCTGCGCGCCGGACGGCTCGACGAAGCCGGGTACGAGCGCCGCATCGAGGCGGAGATCCGCGAGGTGATCGCCTTCCAGGAGAAGGCGGGCATCGACGTCCTCGTGCACGGCGAACCCGAACGCAACGACATGGTCCAGTACTTCGCCGAGCGCCTCACCGGCTACCTGGCCACCCAGCACGGCTGGGTCCAGTCCTACGGCACGCGCTACGTCCGGCCGCCGGTGCTGGCCGGGGACATCACCCGTCCCGAGCCGATGACCGTGCGCTGGACGACGTACGCGCAGGCGCAGACGGCGAAGCCGGTCAAGGGGATGCTGACCGGCCCGGTGACCATGCTCGCCTGGTCCTTCGTCCGCGACGACCAGCCCCTCGGGGACACGGCCCGCCAGGTCGCGCTCGCCCTGCGCGACGAGGTGAACGACCTGGAGGCGGCGGGAACTTCCGTCATCCAGGTCGACGAACCCGCCTTGCGGGAAACCCTGCCCCTGCGCGCGGCGGACCACGCCGCATACCTCGCCTGGGCCACCGAGGCCTTCCGCCTCAGCACCAGCGGTGTCCGTCCGGACACCCAGATCCACACCCACATGTGCTACGCGGAGTTCGGCGACATCGTGGCGGCCATCGAGGACCTCGACGCCGACGTCATCAGCCTGGAAGCGGCCCGCTCGCACATGCGGGTCGCCGACGAACTCGCCGGTACGGGGTACCCGCGCGAGGTCGGCCCCGGCGTCTGGGACATCCACTCCCCGCGCGTCCCCTCCGCCGACGAGGCCGCCGCGCTGCTGCGCAAGGGGCTGGAGGCCATCCCGGCCGCACGCCTGTGGGTCAATCCGGACTGCGGGCTCAAGACCCGGGGGTGGCCCGAGACGAAGGCCTCCCTGGAGCACCTCGTCGAGGCCGCGCACCGGGTGCGGGCGGAGACCGCGACGGCCTGACCAGGCGCCGCGCGCTCGGTGATCGGCCGGTCACCGAGCGTCGCGGGGTGCCGAGGCGGGCCGAGGGGTGCCGCCTGCTCAGCGCCGGGCGGGGACGGGTCCGAGCGGCCCGTCCCCGCCGCGGCGGCGCGCCCGGCGGCGCGGCCTGCCCAACCCACCGCCCGGTCGGTACGCTCGACACCGGGCGACGGGAGGCCACGATGGGCGCAGTGCCGTACGGGGACGAGGGCGGACCCCGGGGCGTGGACTACGGCGCTCCCCGGGACGGGCACGCGAGGCGGGACGTGAACGGGCCCGCGAGCAAGCCCGCGAGCGGGTTCGAGGGCGCCGATCCCGGGCTGTACGGCCCCCGGTCCGTGACCTGGCAGTGCCACGGCGACCCGATCATGTGGATCGCCGGAGTCCGGGCGCTCTACCTCCAGGCCCTCCACCCGCGCGCCGTCCGCGGGGTGATGGCCAACTCCGACTTCCGGCAGGACGCCTGGGGGCGGCTGCTGCGCACCGCCGACTTCGTCGGCACCATCACCTACGGCACCACCGAGTCCGCCGAGCGGGCCGGAGCGCGCGTCCGCAAGATCCACCGGATGCTGTCCGCGACCGACCCCACCACCGGCGAGGGCTTCCCGGTGGACGATCCCGAGCTGCTCCTGTGGGTGCACTGCGCCCAGATCGACTCCTTCCTGCACATACTGCGGCGCTCCGGCGTCCCCCTCACCCCCGCTCAGGCCGACCGCTACGTCGACGAGAACCGGACCAACGCCCGCCTCGTCGGTCTCGACCCCGCCGAGGTGCCCGCCACCGCCGCCGGCCTCGCCGCGTACTTCGAGCGGATCCGGCCCCGCCTGGCCGCCGGAGCGGACGCCCGCGCCGTCGACGACTTCCTGCACAGCCCGCCCGTCCACCCGCTGCTCGTGCCTGGCCGAAACCTGCTGTGGCGGCCGCTCGCCGAACTGGCCTACGGTTCCCTCCCGGCCTACGCGCACCGGCTGTACGGGCGCCCCGCACCCGCCCCGCGCACCGTCACCCGGCGCCTGCGCCTCACCGGCCTCGCCCTGCGCAGCATTCCCGCAGGTCTGCGCTGGCAGCTGCCTCCAGGTCACATCTTGAGAGCGATGCGCCGCATGGGCCCCGGGAGCCGCCCCTCGACGCACGCACTGCGCTCTCCAGCGGCCATACTGGACCGGCCGGGGAGGGTGGAGCACGACAACGGGGGCGGCAGTAGGACATGGCTGAGTCCAGACTGATCCAGGGCCGGTACAGGTCGCTCGATCTGATCGGTCGCGGTGGCATGGGCGAGGTGTGGCGCGCCCGCGACGAATCACTCGGCCGACATGTCGCCGTGAAATGCCTCAAACCACTCGGCGCCGAGCAGGACGCCCACTTCACGCAGGTACTGCGCGAGCGCTTCCGGCGCGAGGCGCGCGTCGCCGCCTCGCTCCAGCACCGGGGCGTCACCGTCGTCCACGACTTCGGCGACGACAGCGCCACGGGCGGGCCCCTCTACCTCGTCATGGAGCTGCTCGAAGGGAGCAATCTCAGCCAGCTCCTGGAGGAGAACCAGGCGCGCCCGCTGCCCGTCGACGACGTCGTCGACATCGCGGAACAGCTCGCCGCGGCCCTCGGCTACACCCATGACCAGGGCGTCGTGCACCGCGACCTCAAGCCCGCCAACATCATGCGGCTCACCGACGGCACGGTGAAGATCTGCGACTTCGGCATCGCCCGGCTCGCCGCCGACATCGGTTTCACCGCCAAGCTCACCGGCGGTGGCATGGCCATGGGCACGCCGCACTACATGTCGCCCGAGCAGATCGCGGGCGGCGAGGTCGACCACCGCAGCGACCTCTACTCCCTCGGCTGCGTCCTGTACGAAATCGCCACCGGGGCGCCGCCCTTCGACCTCGGCGACTCCTGGTCCGTCCTGGTCGGGCACCGCGACACCGCGCCGGTGCCGCCGCGCGAGCACCGCCCCGAGCTCCCCGTCCACTTCGAGCAGGTGGTCCTGGACCTGCTGGCCAAGCGGCCCGAGGACCGGCCCGTCGACGCCCGCGCGCTGCACCGCCGCCTCGTCGAGGCCCGCCGCGGCCCCGGCGCCGCGGCCACCGCCGCCGGGGCGCTGCCCGCGTGGGCGCTCGGCATGACCGCCGGACGCAAGGCGGGCCTGGAGGCGCGCCCGGCGAGCGGCGCGTGGGCGGTGCTGACCGGTTCGTGGACCGCCGCGCGCCCCGCCGTGCCCGTCCGCGAACCCTCCGAGGCACAGTCGACCCGCGAATCGGCCCCGCAGCCGCTTCCGGTGCCCGTCCCGCAGCCGGAGCCGGCCCCGGCGACGCCGGATTCCGTCCCCGCCGCGGACGCCACCGCCGGAGCAGCGGCCGCCGGTGCCTCGCCGGGCGGTGCTTCGCCGGCCGGTGCCTCGCCCGCGGGGGGCGTCGTCCGTCCGCACGCGCCGGAGGACCCGCGCGTGACGGCCGCCTACGGTCACGCCCGCCCGGCCCGCCCGCTCGGGCCGGATCACCCCGAGACCCTCGCCGCGCTCTCCGCGCACGCCTTCGCCCTCAGCCGGGCCGGGCGGCCCGCCGACGCGCTGGCCGCGCACACCGAGGTCGCCGAGGGCCGCGCCCGCACCCTCGGGCCCGACCACCCGGACACCCTCGCCGCACGCCAGGAGACGGCGTACGTACTGGGCCAGCTCGGCCGGCACCAGCAGGCGCACGAGGTCTACCGCACGGTGCTCGCCGCCCGCGAGCGGACCATGGGCGCCGACCACCCCGACACCCTGCGCTGCCGCCACAACCTGGCCTTCAGCCTGAGCCGCCTCGGCCGTCTCGCCGACGCGCACCGCACCGCCGAGGAGGTCGCCGCCGCCCGCGCCCGGGTCCTCGGCCCGGACCACGCGGACACCCTGCTGACCCGCTACGAGGTCGGCTACGCCCTCGGCCAGCTCGGCCGCTGGCAGGAGGCCCTCGCCGCCTACCGCGGCGTCGCCGCCGCCCGGGAACGGATCCTGGGCCGCGACCACCCCGACACCCTCGCCGCCCGCTACGAGGTCGGCATCGGCCTGGGACGCCTCGGCCGCACCGCCGAGGCCCTGGACCTCTTCCGCTCGCTGGCCCGCGACCGCACCCGCGGCTACGGCGCCGCCGACCCCGAGACCCTGCGCGCCCGGCACGTCGTCGGCGTCAACCTCGGCCGACTCGGGCGCTGGGAGGAGGCGGTCGCCGAAGCCCGGCAGGTGGCCGTGCTGCGCGGCAGGTCGCTCGGTCCCGAGCACCCCGACACCCTGGTCAGCCGCCGCGAGGTCGCGGTGGGCCTCGGGCGGCTCGGCCGCTGGGACGAGGCACTGCCCGTCTACCAGGAGGTGGCCGGGGCCCGGGAACGCGTGCTCGGGGCCGACCACCCCGACACGGTCGCGGCGCACGCGGACGAGGCCCACTGTCTGGAGCGGCTCGGGCAGGTGTGCTACCAAGAGCCATGACCAAGGAGCAGCGGTTCCAGGGCGTGTACGACGCGGTGATCGTGGGCGGGGGGCACAACGGCCTGGTGGCCGCCGCCTATCTGGCCCGGGCGGGACGCTCGGTCCTGCTCCTGGAACGGCTGGACCACACCGGCGGCGCCGCCGTCTCCACCCGCCCCTTCGCGGGGGTCGACGCCCGTCTGTCGCGCTACTCCTACCTGGTCTCGCTGCTGCCCGCCACGATCGTCCGGGAGCTGGGGCTGGAGTTCGCCGTCCGCAAGCGCACGGTGTCCTCGTACACGCCCACCGAGCGCGCGGGCGGCCCGGGCGGACTGCTCGTCGGCGGTGGGGAGGCCCGTACCCGCGCGTCCTTCGCCCGGCTCACCGGTTCGGAGCGGGAGTACGAGAACTGGCGGGACTTCTACGCGACGACCGCCCGCCTCGCCCGCCGGGTGTTCCCCACCCTCACCGAACCGCTGCCCACCCGCGAGGCCCTGCGGGCGCGGATCGACGACGAGAGCGCCTGGCGGATGCTGTTCGAGGAACCGCTGGGCCGTGCGGTCGAGGACCGCTTCGCCGACGACCTGGTGCGCGGCGTGGTGCTCACGGACGGGCTGATCGGCACTTTCGCCGACGCCCACGACCCCTCGCTCGCCCAGAACCGCTGCTTCCTCTACCACGTGATCGGCGGCGGTACGGGCGACTGGGACGTCCCGGTCGGCGGCATGGGCGCGCTCACCGACGCGCTCGCGACCGCGGCGCGGGTGGCCGGCGCGCGGATCGTGACGGGGCACGAGGCGGTCCGCATCGACGTCGACCCCGACAGCTCGACGCAGGCCAGCGGTCCGGTGGAGGTGACCTACCGGAGCGACCGGGGCGAAGGCCGGGTCGGCGCCCGCAAGGTCCTGGTCAACGCCTCGCCGCAGGCCCTGGCCCGGCTGCTCGGCGACAGCGCGCCGCAGGCTCCCGAGGGCGCCCAGCTCAAGGTCAACATGCTGCTGAGGAGACTGCCCCGGCTGCGCGACTCCTCGGTGGACCCGCGCGAGGCGTTCTCCGGCACCTTCCACATCGGGGAGGGCTACGAGCAGCTCGCGCGGGCCTACCGGGAGGCGGCCGCGGGCGAACTGCCGTCCGCACCGCCCTCGGAGATCTACTGCCACTCCCTGACCGACGCCTCGATCCTCGGCCCGGACCTGGCGGAGCGCGGGTATCAGACGCTCACCCTCTTCGGCTTGCACACCCCGGCCCGGCTGTTCGAGAAGGACAACGAGGGGACCCGGGAGGCGCTGCTCGCCGCGACCCTGGCCCAGCTGGACGCCCACCTGGCCGAACCGCTCGCCGACTGCGTGGCCCTCGACGCCGACGGCCGCCCCTGCGTCGAGGCCAAGACCCCGCTCGACCTGGAACGCGAACTGCGCCTGCCCGGCGGCCACATCTTCCACCGGGACCTGTCCTGGCCCTTCGCGGGACCGGCGGGGGAGCAGGGGCCGGAGCGGGCGCCGGGGCGCTGGGGCGTGGAGACCCGGCACCCCGACGTGCTCCTGTGCGGGGCGGGCGCGGTGCGCGGCGGCGGAGTCAGCGGGGTGCCGGGGCACAACGCGGCGATGGCGGTCCTGGGCCGCTGACGCCTGCCACGCGTCGGCGGGCTGCTACGCGCCGACCGGCTCGATGACGACGATCGGGATCTCGCGGTCGGTCCTGGTCTGGTACTCCTCGTACGCGGGCCAGTGCTTGACCATCAGCGGCCACGCCTCGGCGCGCTCCGCGGGGTCTGCGGTGCGGGCCGCGCCCTGGATGATCTCGGGGCCGACCTGGATGCGGACCTCGGGGTGCTCGGTGAGGTTCAGGTACCAGAGCGGGTGCTCGGGGGCGCCGCCCTTGGAGGCGACGATGAAGTACCGGCCGTCCTTCTCGCCGTAGATGAGCGGGGTCCGGACGGGGTTTCCGCTCTTGCGCCCGATGGTGGTGAGCAGCAGCGTCTGCGTGCCGTTCCAGAGCCGGCCTTCGGTTCCGCCGGACCCGACGTACTGCTTGACGTGGTCCAGCTGCCAGCCGGGCTTGGGGTCGGTCGGGTGGTCCCAGTCGATGTCGGTCATGTGCGGCCTGCCTCCAGGTGTCGACCGTCGGTGTTGAAGCCTCAACGATCAACAACGCTCGCGGGCACGGTGTTTATGCCCCGACCGCGGCCGATCGGGCGGAACGCCTGCGTCCCCATACGTGTACAGGGCACAATCCCTGGGGATCCGTCAGGCAGCGGCCTGCCACCACACGCCCGGGAGTACCAGGTGCCGTCGCAAGAGATCCCGATAACGCTCACCCCGCAGCAGGCCGCCTACGGGGTGATCCTCCCCGTGTCCCTGCCCACCGGCACGGTCAGACTCAGGATCCCGCCGGCCGCGGACGGGGACCTCGTCCGCGCCCGTGTCGGCCAGGACGAGGTGCTGCTGCGCATCCGGGTGAGCCAGGGCGCGGGCGAGGGGCCGGTGGCGTGGCTCGGGCAGCAGCCCGCCCCGGCGGCGAGGAGGAGCCCGCGGGGCTGGCCGGCGGTCCTCCTGATCGCCGCCGCCGTACTCATCGGTGTCGTGGTGGAGAAGAGCGGCCACGACGACGACCACGACACCGCGTCCTCCTCCCCGACCTCCACCCCGACCCCGGCCTCCACTCCCATGCCGTCGTACAGCGCGTGGACGCCCGCCCCGGCCCCGCCCCCGGCGGCCACCCCGGCCGCCTCCGTGCCCGTCCCCGTCGTCCCGACGCCGGAGGCGGCGCCCAGTCCGTTCGACCGGGGCACCTGCCTCAACGGCACCCTGCCGGACTCGACGACGGCGCAGCGCGTGGACAACGTGCGCGAGGTGTCGTGCTCGGCGTCGGACGCGCACTACAAGGTGATCGAGAGCATCCCCGGCACCTCGGACATGAGCCGCTGCGACGCCAGCCCCAAGACGGAGTACGGATTCTCCTACCGCTACAGCCGGGGCGGGATCACCCTCAACGAGTACGTCTACTGTGTGGTCGGCATCGGCTCCTACGCCCGCTGAGCCTAGAATCCGCAGGTGTACCGGCTGGGCGGTCATCGGCCCGCCCGGACGTCTGCGAGGGACGGGAACCGTTTGATGGACACGGCAGAGCTGACAGAAGCCTGGATCGAGGATGCGGGCAACGTCCTGGTCGCGCCGTCGGCGGTGCAAGGCCACGACACGATCAGGGAGTTCTTCGGATCGACGATCACGCCGGAGGACCTTGCTTCCGGTTCGCCCGACCTCGCACGCAAGACCGTCTATCTGTGTGGCGACATATCCGCGATCAGTCACCGCCAACTGCATGCCGCCGACCGGGTGTTCGTCGTCCGGGAGCTGTCACACGGTTACCAGGAGGGCGTCGGCGCACCGTGGACCCTGGTCGGCCTCGGCCGGGTTCCCGTCCGCGTGCACGGCGTCGGCGTGTACTACCGCCGCTTCTTCGGGCTCGACGACGACCACTTCGGACGGATCCGCGCGGAGCACGCGTTCCAGTCGCTGACGGAGTCCACCAAGCCCGGAGCGGCCCATCGCAGCGGCATCTATCTGACGCCCGTCACGCGCAACGATGACGCACTGCATTTCCGCCTGCTCCGGTGCTCCACGAATCTCTCGGGGCCGACGGAAAACTTTCGCCCGACCGACACGCGCATCGTCGAGGCGCTGAACCGCGAGGCCGCCGCCGTCTTCCGGAATCAGGCACCGCTCAATCACGTCCTCGCGCAGATCTACCACAACACCCTCGCCACGGCCGAGCGCAAGCAGGCCAAGGCCAAGATCTCGGCCCATGCCGACAAGACCAAGGACATGCCCGTCAACGGCGTCATGGCCTTCTGCACCTTCTATGACGGGCTCGACACGCTGCGGCCCCTGGCCGAAGACGCCTTCGACTACGGGGTGAAGGGTGCCAGCGCGCTGACCCGGCTCCGCTTTCGCCTCAAGGACCCGACCGCGGAACGCGACGGGGTCGCGCTCCCCCCGCACTTCACCCTGACTCTCCATCCGGGCTCCGTCTTCTTCATGCCGCTGTCCACCAACCGGCTGTATACGCACGAGATCCGGCCCTCGACGTTGGACGCGGAGCTGCTCCCGACCCGCCTGGGATACGTGGTGCGCTGTTCGGGCACCGAAGCCGTGCACAAGGACGGCCACACCTTCCTCGACGTGGCCGGAGACCTGGTGAAGCTGGGAGCGCCCACGCAGTCCGGCATGGACGAGCTGCGCAGGCTGTACGCCGAGGAGAACAGGACCTCGTCCTTCATCGATTACGGCGACGCGTTCCTCTTCAGCATGAACACGGGAGATTACGTTGCCCCCCGAATCTAGGATCTCGGACGGGATCATCTCGTGCGCCGTGCCGACCGACGACGAGGAGAACCTCTTCGCGGAGTTGTCCGCGTCGGTCCGTTGGGAAGACGTGGGAAAGGGGCGGCGAGGCGCCGTACTGACCAGGGTGGACGCGGCGGACGGTGTGCCGCTCGTCCGTACCACCACCCAGTACGGCGGCCCGGCGCAGCGCTTCCGGGCGGTGCATGAACGGCTGGCGCGACAGGTTCAAGAGCGTGCGGGGCTTTCGGCCGGCTTCAACAACGCGCTCATCGAGAGCTACACGAACGCCTGCACGACCATGGGCAGCCATTCCGACCAGGCCCTCGACCTGGCCGACGACTCGTTCATCGCCGTCTTCTCCTGCTATCGGCATCCCGAAGCGGGGCCGCCGAGAAAGCTGGTCTTCGCAGCGAAGGGACCCGGCGGCGAGCAGTTCGAGATCCCCCTCGTCCACCACGGCGTCGTCGCGTTCTCCGCCGCCGCGAACCGGCGACTCAAGCACAAGATCGTGCTGGACGCGCCCGGCCGGACGGCGGACAACCAATGGCTGGGTGTCACCTTCCGAACGTCGAAGACCCTCCTCCGGTTTCGCGACGGGCAGGGGTACCTCCCGCAGGGTGGGCGCCTCGTGTCGGCCGACGACGAGCAGAGGCGCGAGTTCTACCGACTGCGGCGCCGTGAGAACCATGAAACCGACTTCGTCTACCCCCTGTTGACGTACACCGTGAGCGAGAGCGATCTCATGCCGCCCGTCTGACCACCGGCACTAGTCCGTCGAGCGGGTCCAGCCCCGGGCCGTGATGCGGGACGCGTCGGCGGGGCGGTCCTCGGCGAAGAGGAGGCGGGTGCGCTCCGATACGCGGAGCACGTCGACGTACACCCCGCGCCCGACGTAGCGGCCCGTCGCCTCGTGGCGCAGGCGCAGGTGGACCTCGCGGCCGGCCCATGCGGGGAGGGGGGCCTCCAGGCGGTGCCAGATGCGGCCCGACCAGCCGGTGACGGTGCCGGTCGGCCATTGCTCCGGGGTGCCCCCGGTCGAGCGGACCGTGCTGAACGGCAGGGGCTGCCACGGGCCGTCCGGCCCCGGAGCCGCCTCGACGAAGAGGCCGCCCGCCCCCGGCACCGTGTCCCACCACACCGCGCACCGCAGCCGGGCCTCCGCCGTCGCGGGGGTGAGCGGCGGCAGGGTGAGGGTGCCCGCCGCGGCGGGGGTGATCCCGGAGAACCACGCGGGGCCGCCGTGCCGGGTACGGACCGGGACCGCCCGGGCGAAGCGGTTGCCCACCGCCACCCGGGGCGCGCTCCCGGCCCGCCAGGTCCGGACCGGGTGCACCGAGTTCCCCAGCAGGATCAGGAACGAGTCGGTGGAGGGGTCCAGGACCAGCGAGGTACCGGTGAATCCGGTGTGCCCGGCGGAGTGCGGCGTGGCCATCGCCCCCATGTACCAGTGCTGGTACAGCTCGAAGCCGAGGCCGTGGTCATCGCCGGGAAAGGCGGTGTTGAAGTCGGTGAAGAGCAGCTCGACGGAGGCGGGGCGCAGGATCCGTTTGCCGGCGTACGCACCGCCGTCGAGCAGGGTGCGGGCGAGGAGGGCCAGGTCCCAGGCGGTGCCGAAAACCCCCGCGTGACCGGCCACCCCGCCGAGGGCGTAGGCGTTCTCGTCGTGGACCTCGCCCCACACCAGGCCGCGGTCCAGCCCCGACCAGGGCGGGCGCTGGATCTCGGTGGCGGCCGTCACCCGGCGCCAGGAGAGCGGCGGGTTGTAGCGCGTGCGGTGCATCCCGAGGGGAATGGTGATCTCGTCGCGGAGCAGGACGTCCAGCGTGCGCCCGGTGATCCGTTCGAGGAGCAGCTGGAGCGTGATCAGGTTGAGGTCCGAGTACCGGTACACGCTCCCGGGAGTCTCCTGCGGCCGCACTGACCACAGCAGCCTCAGCTGCCCCGCCCGTGTGGACTCCTGGTAGAACGGCGCCCACGAGCGCAGCCCCGAGGTGTGGGTCAGCAGCTGGCGGACCGTGATCGTCTCCTTGCCGCCTCCCGTGAACTCCGGCAGGTAGCGCGCCGCCGGGGCCTCCAGCTCCAGGCGCCCGCGCTCCATCTGCTGCACGGCCAGCAGCGAGGTGAACAGCTTGCTCAGCGAGGCCAGGTCGAAGACCGTGTCCTCGGTCATCGCGATCCGCTCCGCCGCCGGGAACTCCCGGACCCGGTCGGTCCGGCCGTCGTAGTCCGCGTACCGCACCGCGTGGCCCATCGCGCGGTGGAGGGCGACGGTCCGGCCGCGCCCCGCCAGGACCACGGCCCCCGCGTAGTAGGGGTGTTCGGGGGAGGGGCCGAGGAAGCGCCGGGCCTCCTCGGCCGTCGCCTCCAGGTGCCGCTCCAGCAGGCCCGCCTGGCGGGCCGAGCCGTACCGCAGGCGCAGCCCCTGCAGGGCGCGCTGCTCGACCGGATTCCCGCCCGCGCCCGCTCCCGGGCCGCCGGCTCCCGCCCCCGGGGCGCCCCGCCCCGACGCCCCCGCCGGGCCGCCGGGCAGCGCCGCGTGCACGAGGAGGACCCCGCCGAGCGCGAGCAGCCGTGCCCCGAGCCGTCTGCGGCTCGGGCCGCCGCCGCCCCCGTACCGGCGACGGCTCCCGTCGGCCGCCCCCGACGCCGCAGCCGCGGCAGACGCAACTGCGGCGCTCTCCCCGGCCACCGCAGCCTCCCCGGCCCCTTCGGCCTCGTGGCTCCCGCCCCTGACGACCCCCGTGTCCTGGCTCATGACCGGCCCTCCTGTCCGCTGTCGAGCGCGTCACTCAGTATCTGCCCGCCCACCCCGCCGACCCCGTCACGACCGGCCCGCAAAGAATCTGACACAGCATCAGAAAATCTCTTCCCTCGCGTGCCGCCCTGCGGCATCCTGCCGCCCATGGAGACGGAGCTGAGCAAGAAACTCGGAGTCGAACACGCCATCTTCGGCTTCACGCCCTTCCCGGCGGTCGCCGCGGCCATCACGCGCGCGGGCGGCTTCGGCGTCCTCGGCGCGGTCCGCTACACCGCCCCCGACGACCTCAAGCGCGACCTCGACTGGATGCAGGAACACACCGACGGCAAGCCCTACGGGCTCGACGTGGTCATGCCCGCCAAAAAGGCCGTGGACGGCATCTCCGAGGCCGACATCGAGGCGATGATCCCCGCCGGGCACCGGGAATTCGTCCGCGAGACCCTGGCCAAGCACCAGGTCCCCGAACTCGCCGAGGGCGAGGCCTCGGGCTGGCGGATCACCGGATGGATGGAACAGGTCGCCCGCAATCAGCTCGACGTCGCCTTCGACTACCCCATCAAACTGCTCGCCAACGCCCTGGGTTCCCCGCCCGCCGATGTCATCCGGCGCGCCCACGACCACGGCGTCCTCGTCGCCGCCCTCGCGGGCACCGCCACGCACGCCCGCCGCCACGCCGAAGCGGGCATCGACATCGTCGTCGCCCAGGGCTACGAGGCGGGCGGCCACACCGGCGACATCGCCACCATGGTCCTGGTGCCCGAGATCGTCGAGGCCGTCGCCCCGCTCCCGGTCCTCGCCGCGGGCGGCATCGGCAGCGGCGAACAGATCGCCGCCGGACTCGCCCTCGGCGCCCAGGGCGCCTGGCTCGGCTCCCTCTGGCTCACCACCACCGAGGCCGACCTGCACTCCCGCGCGCTCACCGAGAAGCTCCTCGCCGCCGGTTCCGGCGACACCGTCCGCTCCCGCGCCCTCACCGGCAAACCCGCCCGGCAGCTGCGCACCGAGTGGACCGACGCCTGGGACGACCCCAGCGGCCCCGGCGCGCTCCCCATGCCGCTCCAGGGCCTGCTCGTCGCCGAAGCGGTCTCGCGGATCCAGAAGTACGAGGTCCAGCCGCTGCTCGGCACGCCCGTGGGCCAGATCGTGGGCCGGATGAACAGCGAGCGCAGCGTCCAGGCCGTCTTCGACGACCTCACCCGGGGCTTCGAGCGGGCCATCGACCGCCTCACCCGCATCGCGGGCCGGTCCGGGCCGGTCCTGAAGGAGGAACTCCCGTCATGACCCCGCCCCCGAACGCGCCCGACGCCCCCAGGGCCTCCGACGCCCCCCAAGCCTCCGGCGCCCCCAAGACCCCGGACGCCCCCAAGGCCCCCGCCGGCCCCGGCGGGCCCAACGGCTTCTGGGCCCAGGCGAGCGCCGACCCCGACCGCACCGTGCTCATCACCCCGGAGGGAGAGGAGTGGACGGCCGCGCGGCTGCACGCCGACGTCAACCGCCTGGTCCACGGCCTGCGCGCGGCGGGCCTGGAGCGCGGTGACGTCTTCGCCGTCGTGCTGCCCAACGGCGTCGAGTTCTTCACCGCCTACCTCGCCGCCGCCCAGGCCGGTTTCTACCTGGTCCCGGTCAACCACCACCTGGTCGGCCCCGAGATCGCCTGGATCGTCTCCGACTCGGGCGCCAAGGTGCTCATCGCCCACCAGCGCTTCGCGGAGGCCGCCACCGCCGCGGCCGACGAGGCGGCGCTCCCCGCGAGCCACCGGTACGCCGTCGGAACGGTGGCCGGGTTCCGCCCGTACGCCGAACTCCTCGACGGCCGGAGTCCCGAGCCGCCCGCCGACCGGACCCTCGGCTGGGTCATGAACTACACCTCCGGCACCACCGGCCGCCCCCGCGGCATCCGCCGCCCACTGCCCGGCAAGCTGCCGGAGGAGACGTACCTCGGCGGATTCCTCGGCATCTTCGGCATCCGCCCCTTCGAGGGGAACGTCCACCTCGTCTGCTCGCCGCTCTACCACACGGCCGTACTCCAATTCGCGGGCGCCTCCCTGCACATCGGCCACCCGCTCGTCCTGATGGACAAGTGGACGCCCACCGAGATGCTCCGGCTGATCGACACGCACCGCGCCACCCACACCCACATGGTGCCCACCCAGTTCCACCGCCTCCTCGCGCTCCCGCAGGAGGTCAAGGACGGGTACGACGTCACCTCGATGCGCCACGCCATCCACGGCGCCGCGCCCTGCCCCGACCACGTCAAGCGGGCGATGATCGAGTGGTGGGGCACCTGCGTGGAGGAGTACTACGCGGCCAGCGAGGGCGGCGGCGCCTTCGCCACCGCCGAGGACTGGCTCAAGAAGCCCGGTACGGTCGGCAAGGCCTGGCCGATCAGCGAGCTGGCCGTCTTCGACGACGACGGGAACCGGCTGCCCGCCGGGGAACTCGGCACCGTGTACATGAAGATGAGCACCGGTGGTTTCAGCTACCACAAGGACGAGGGCAAGACGAAGAAGAACCGGATCGGGGACTTCTTCACCGTCGGCGACCTCGGCCTGCTGGACGAGGAGGGCTATCTCTTCCTCCGCGACCGCAAGATCGACATGATCATCTCGGGCGGGGTCAACATCTACCCGGCCGAGATCGAGTCCGCCCTGCTCACCCACCCGGCCGTCGCCGACGCCGCCGCCTTCGGCATCCCCAACGGGGACTGGGGCGAGGAGGTCAAGGCGGTCATCGAGGCGGCCGAGGGCCACGAGCCGGGCGAAGCGCTGGCCGCCGAGATCCTCGCCCACTGCGAGCGGCAGCTCGCGGGCTACAAACGGCCCAAGACGGTGGACTTCATCGAGACCATGCCCCGCGACCCCAACGGCAAGCTGTACAAGCGGCGGCTGCGAGACCCGTACTGGGAGGGCCACGAACGCGCCATGTGAGGCACCCCGCGCGGCGGCGCCCCCGAGCGGCCGGACCGCCTCGGGGCGCCCGAAACACCCGGACATGGTGTGAGATGTTCCACGCCAGGGCCCCGGCGGCGCGCCTTGCGCCGCACCGCGGTGACAGTTCTGGCAGCGTGGCCGTATGAGTACGGCACCCCGCACGTCCCCCCTGACCGACTGGACCCTGGTGGTCCCCGTGGTGGCGCTCGTCGCGCTCGCCTTCAGCTGGGGGCGCGACCTGCCCTCGTTCGCGGTGGCGCTCGTCGCCCTGTGTCTCGGGGGCGCGGTGCTGGCGGCCGTCCACCACGCCGAGGTGGTCGCGCACCGCGTCGGCGAACCCTTCGGCTCCCTCGTCCTGGCCGTCGCGGTCACCGTCATCGAAGTGGCCCTCATCGTCACGCTGATGGTCGACGGCGGCGACAAGACGGCCTCCCTCGCCCGCGACACCGTCTTCGCCGCCGTCATGATCACCTGCAACGGCATCGTCGGCCTGTCGCTGCTCGTCGGCGCCCTGCGCAACCGCGTGGCCGTCTTCAACGCCGAGGGCTCCGGGGCGGCGCTCGCCACCGTCGCGACCCTCGCCGTCCTCAGCCTGGTCATCCCGACCTTCACGACCAGCAAGCCGGGGCCCGAGTTCTCCACCCCGCAGCTCGCCTTCGCCGCGGTCTCCTCACTCGCCCTGTACGGACTGTTCATCGCGGTCCAGACGGTCCGTCACCGCGACTACTTCCTGCCCGTGGACACCGATGCGAGGAAGCGCCGCGAGGCCGCCGGGGAGGAAGAGGACCACGCCGAGCCGCCGACCGCCCGGGCCGCGATGATCAGCCTCGGCCTGCTGCTGGTCGCCCTCGTCGCCGTCGTCGGCAACGCCAAGGCCGTCTCGCCCACCATCGAGGCCGGCGTCGCCAGCGCGGGCCTGCCCAACGCCGTCGTCGGTGTGATCATCGCCCTGCTGGTCCTCGCGCCCGAAACCCTCGCCGCCGTCCGCGCGGCCCGCCGCGACCGCGTCCAGACCAGCCTCAACCTCGCCTACGGCTCCGCCATCGCGAGCATCGGCCTGACCATCCCCGCCATCGCGCTCGCCTCGGTCTGGCTCACCGGACCGCTGCTGCTGGGCCTCGGTCCGATCCACATGGTGCTGCTCGCCCTCACTGTCGTGGTCAGCGCCCTGACGATCGTGCCGGGCCGCGCGACCCTGCTCCAGGGCGGCGTGCACCTGGTCCTGCTGGCCTCCTACCTCTTCCTCGCCGTCAGCCCCTGACCGCGCGGCCCCCGGCCGTACGCCGACCCGCGCGCGCGGATCGGCGTACGGCGCGGCGGTTCCTCAGCGCCGCTCGCGCGGCCAGACCACCCGCAGGGCGGCCGAGGTGAGGATGTCCGCCTCGCAGTAGCGCGACCTCACCCAGCGCTCACCGGAGAACATCCGCGTCTGGTCGGCGTAGTACGGCGAGTTGGGGTTCGAGGACTGGCTGTACGACAGCAGCGTGCGGGCCACCGGGCAGCGGCCGCCGTCCCAGCCGACCGCCTGGATGTGGCTGGAACCGTGCACGACCTCCGTGTAGCCGCCACCGGCCGGGTTCCACACCGCCTCCACCTTGTCCCAGACGCCGAGCGCCTCGGTGCCGCCGCCGACCGGGATCCGCTCGCCTCCGCGCACCACGAACTGATGCTCGCCGAGCGGCGCGTCCAGCGCGATGCCCGCCGCCTTCAGCTCCACGACCGTGTCCGCCAGGGCCCGTCCGACACCGGGCGCCGACTGGTTCAGCGTGCGGGGCGTGCGGACCGGGTCGGCCGCCGAGAACGGCACCAGCCACAGGTCCTTGGCCGCCGTGGACGCCGTCAGCCGCCGCCAGAAGCGGTCGAAGAGCAGCGCGCCCCGGCTGGCCGTCTCGGCCGTACGGTCCCAGCGCGCCAGCACCGGGCAGGCCGCCGAGACGTCCACCGCGGAGCCGTCGCTCGCGGTCGCCGTACCGCCCGGCAGGGCGGCGCAGGCCGACGCGGCGTCGGCCGCGGCCAGGTCACCGGCCGGAACCCGGTTCGCGAACTGCTGCTTCTGCAGGTCCGCCACCGTCAGCCCGCCCTTGGCCGCCATCGCCGACACGTCCTCCAGCGCGCCGCGCGTGCGCAGCGAACGCGCCGTCCCCGTGGTGCCCCACACCCGCTCGTAGCCGGTCAGCGGATGGTCCGCGTTGGCCAGCCAGGCACTGTCGTTGGAGTTCTCGGCGTACGTCGCGTCCCGCAGCGTCGGCGCCTTGGCCGGCCCGAACACCCCCGGCTGCACCGCGTCCGGGTCCGAGCCCAGCGCGCAGTCACCGCGCGAGCCGTCCAGCACCGCGAGACCGGCGGAGGGGTAGGTCGCCCGGCCCAGCGGGGTCGAACAGCGGGCCGCCAGCTCGTCCGTGATCCGGGGCACGATCTGGGACTGGGTGAACAGGGTCTTGCCCGCCGAGTCGGCGGCCAGCGTGTTGACCCAGGGCAGCCCCTGGGTGCGCCGCTGCGCGTCCTGGATCCCGGCCACCGAGCGGGCCTTGCCCATCGCGAGGGCGGTGTCGAAGGCCCGCAGGTTCACCGCGTTGGGGTCGTTCAGCGCGTACGCCGTCGTCGCCGACCACGGCAGCGGCAGGCCTGCGCCCAGCGAGGTCAGCACCGGTCCGAAGCGGGTCCACCACTGGGTGCGGCTGACCGGGGCGCCGCCCTTGACCGGCACGCTGACGGTCCGCGGGACCATCTTCTCGGCCACTCCGTCGACGAGGTAGGCGGTCGGGTCCTTCGGGTCCAGCGCCAGCTGGTGCAGGTTGACCGGGGTGCCGGTGGCCACGGTGTGGCTCCAGGCGACCTTCTCGTTGAAGCCGATGTTGACGACGACCGTGCCGAGCAGGGAACCCCCCGACACGTTCAGCTCGCCGGGGATGGTCTGCTGCGACTGCCAGAACCGGCGCCCGCCCTGCCACGGGTAGTGCGGGTTGCCCAGCAGCAGACCGCCGCCGCTCGCCGTGGCCGACCCCGCGAAGGCCACCGCGTTGGACCCCATGTCGTAGCGCGAGGTGTCGAAGAGCTGCCGGGCCGCCTCCGCCGCGGCCGCCGGGTCGATGTCGGCGCCGGGTGCGGGTGCGCTCGTACGGGCCCCCGCGCCCGGCGGCGTGTGCGCGGCCCCGGCCGGCGGCTGGGCGGCGGCGATCCCGTCGATCCCGCGCCCCTGGCCGCCGAGCACCGCGACCGCGTACGCCCGGGCCGCCACGTCCACCGCGGTCACCGGGTGCACCCAGCCGGCTCCCTTGCAGGCCGGGTCGGTGATCTTGTTCTGCGCCAGCCAGGCGTTGTACCCGGCGGCCCAGCCGCGCATCAGCTCCTTGACGTCCTTGCCCGGGCCGGCCGGAGCGGGCGTGGCCAGCAGCTTCTCCACCGTGCCGGATTCCCGGATCCCCTTGAAGTACAGGTCGCTGGAGAGGTTCCCGGCGGCCGAGGACAGCGAGCCGTCGGGGGCCGCGTCGGGCCCGAACCAGCGGGAACGCTCGCCGGACACCGTCAGGAACCCGTCCGCCAGCACACAGACCTGGTCGGCGGCCTGCGCCCAGCCGGTGCCGAAGCCCAGGTCGGCGTAGTCCTTGGCGAGGATGTGCGGGATGCCGTTCTCCGTGTAGCGGACGAGGGCGGACAGGCCGCCCCCGGACGGCCTGCGCGCGGCCCCGCCGTCGGCGGCGGCCGAGGCCGCGGCCGGGGGGACCGCGGCGGCCGCGGCGAGCAGCGCGGCGCCGGTGAGGGCGATCCGGCGCAGTGCGGGGCGGGTGCGGAAACGCAACATGCCTCCCAAGTAGCCTGCGAATGACTGTGGTTACGCGTGAAACTGGTGGTGCGGTCCTGCTGTGCCCCCACACTCATGCAGGCGAGCTGATGATCTGTCAATAACCCCTGGTGCAGGATGAGATGAGGATCGCTCCATGACGCAGGTGCGGCACAACACGGTCGACGGACTCCTGCGCGACACCGCGCGGCGGGTCCCGGAGCGGGTCGCGGTCCGCTACCGCGAACGGAACTGGACCTACGGCGGCCTCGACGAGGCCGTCTCCACCGCCGCCGCCCTGCTCACGGGGGAGTGGGGGCTGGGGCCCGGCGACCGGGTGGCGACCTTCGCCCACAACTCCGACGCCTACCTGATCGCGTTCCTCGCCTGCGCCCGGGCCGGGCTCGTGCACGTCCCGGTCAACCAGAACCTCGCCGGCGAGGACCTCGCGCACATCCTGGACGACTCCGCCAGCGCGCTGGTGCTCGCCGATCCGGACCTCGCGCCCCGGGTGCCCGAAGGGCGCCGGGTACGGGCGCTGCGCGACGTCCCCGGGTCCTTCCTGGCGGCGCTGGCCGAGCCGGCCCCGTACGAGGGCGCCGGTACGCCCGGGGACCTGGTGCAGCTGCTGTACACCTCCGGCACCACCGCACTGCCCAAGGGCGCGATGATGACCCACGCGGCGCTCTGTCACGAGTACGAGAGCGCGATCGAGGCGCTCGACCTGACCGAGGGCGACCGGCCGCTGCACTCGCTGCCGCTCTACCACTCCGCGCAGATGCACGTCTTCCTGCTGCCGTACCTGGCCGTCGGCGCCGAGAACACGGTGCTGGACGCGCCGGTCGCCGAGGAGATCTTCGAGCGGGTCGAGGCGGGCGGGGCGGACAGCCTCTTCGCGCCGCCCACGGTGTGGATCGCGCTGGCGGGCCACCCCCAGTTCGCCACCCGGGAGCTGAGCGGGCTGCGCAAGGCCTACTACGGGGCCTCGATCATGCCCGTACCCGTGCTGGAGCGGCTGCTCGCCCGGCTGCCCGGCCTCGGGTTCTACAACTGCTTCGGACAGAGCGAGATCGGGCCGCTGGCGACCGTACTCGGCCCGGCCGAACACGAGGGGCGGATGGACTCCTGCGGGCGCCCGGTGCGCCACGTCGAGGCCAAGGTGGTCGACGAGGAGGGCGCGGAGGTGGCCGACGGAACCGCGGGAGAGGTGGTCTACCGGTCCCCGCAGCTGTGCCTGGGCTACTGGAGGGACCCGGCGGCGACGGAGCGGGCCTTCCGGGACGGCTGGTTCCGCTCGGGCGACCTCGCCGTGCGCGACGCGGAGGGCTACTTCACCGTGGTCGACCGGGTGAAGGACGTCATCAATTCCGGCGGGGTCCTGGTCGCCTCGCGCCAGGTCGAGGACGCGCTGTACACCCACCCCGGGGTGGCGGAGACGGCGGTGGTCGGGCTGCCGGACGAGCGCTGGATCGAGGCGGTCACGGCCGTGGTGGTGCCGCGCGGGACGGTGACCGAGGAGGAGCTGATGGCGTACGCGAGGGAGAAGCTCGCCCACTTCAAGGCCCCGAAGCGGGTCCTCTTCGTGGACGAGCTGCCCCGCAACGCCAGCGGCAAGATCCTCAAGCGCGAGCTGCGGGACCGCTTCGGCGCGGGCGGGTCCGGCAGGTAGCAGCGGGCCGGGCGCCCCGGGGCCGGGTTTCAGCTGTCGCCACAGGCCGTGGCACGCCGTCGTGGATCACGGGGATCCACGACGCGCCGATGCCGTCGGTCCGCTGCGCGCTGCCCTTTTACCCGGCGCTCAGGTGGGCGTCAAGCCCCGAGTTTCCGGAGCGTGACCGTGGTGTTCCGGTGGGGCTTACTGGTGATGCGGGCCTCACCGGAAAGGAAATGGTGAAACCGCGGCGGTCCGAATCATCCGGGGCGTCATCCATTCCTCTTCATAGGAGAACGTCATGAACCGTAAGACGCGCACCAACAACGTTGTCCGCACCAACCGCCGTGGATTCCGGCTCGCGACGCTGTTCGCTTCCGCGGCCATGATTTCGGGAGGCGTTCTCATTCCGGCGTCCATGGCGTCGGCGGCCCCGATGCCCGCCCATGTCGCGGCCGCCTTCCCC
>NZ_JBEOXE010000086.1:0-30407 GCF_040296485.1 Streptomyces sp. NPDC002138
CTCAGGATCAGCCCGCTCATGACCGAGCCGAGCGCGATGCCGCCGGCCATCGCGCCGGACCAGATGCCGATGGCCTGGCCGCGCTGCTTGTCGTCGAAGGCCCGCACCGCGACCACCGCGACCATCAGGGCGCCCAGCGGCGGCTGTTGGGAGGCCCGGCAGATCAGCCAGGCCGCGCACGCGGTCAGCGCGACGGCGCACGCCTCGCCGAGCGCGGCCGCGATCGCAGCGACCCCGAGCCGCCCCGCGTCGGCGCGGGAGAGCACCCGGGGCGGGACCGGGACCCCGTCCGCGCGCGGTGCCGGGGCTGGTGCCGGGACCACGCCCGGGGCCGGGCCCCCGTCCTGGGCCGGGTGCAGGGCCGAGGCCGGGATCGAGCTCATGATCGGGTCTCCTCGGGAGCGGCGGCGGAAGCCAGGCGGTCACCTGAACCGCGGCCAAGGCCCGCAACGGGCGCCACGGCGAGGACCGGAGCGGCGGCGAGACCGGTGGCAGTGGCCGGGCCCGGGTCGGAGCCCGGAGCGTGGGGGCCTGCGGCGGGGGCCGGGCGCACGGCTGGAGCGGGGCCAAAGCCAGTGGCAGGGGCCACGGCAGCGGTCGGAGCGGCGGCGAGGCCGGGGGGAGGGGCCGGGTCGGAGGCGGGAGCGTCGGCCAGGGCAGCGCCGAGGCCCGCAACGGGGGCCATGGCCAGGGCTGGAGCGGCGGCGAGGCCAGTAGCGGGGGCCGGGTCGGAGGCGGAAGCGTCGGTCGGGCCGGCGCCAGCTCCGAGGTCGGCGACCGGGGCCGGGGCCGCGGCCGTGGCGGGAGTGCGAGCGGGGGGCACGGCCCACGTACGGGCCGGCGTCGAAGCGCGGGGCGGGGCCGGTACGAGGCGCAACGCGTCCAGTCGCAGGACCGTGTCCGTGCGGTCGATCACCGCCGGGCGATGGGTGGCCACCAGGAGGGTGGCGTGGCCCGCGACCGCTGCCAGGGCCCGCAGGACGTGTTCCTCCGTGCCGCCGTCCAGCCGGGCCGTCGGTTCGTCCAGCAGCAGCAGCGACGGGCGGCGCAGCAACGCGCGGGCCAGCGCGAGCCGCTGGCGCTCCCCGCCGGACAGGCCGGCGCCGCCCTCGCCGACCCGGGTGGCCGGCCCGTCCGGCAGGCGGCGTACGAAATCGGCCGCGCCCGCCGCCTCCAGTGCGTCCCACACCTCGTCGTCGCCCGCCTCGGCCCGCCCCAGCCGGACGTTGTCCGCGACCGACAGGGCGAACAGGTGCGGCTGCTGCGGCACCATCGCGATCCGGTCCGTCCACGCCGCGCGGTGCGCGGCCGCGGTCACCGGCACACCGCCCACCCGCAGCTCCCCGGAGAGCGGCGGCAGCAGCCCGGCGATCGTCCGCAGCAGGGTGGTCTTGCCGGTCCCGCTCGGCCCGGTCACCGCGCAGCTGCGCCCCGCCTCGAACCGCCAGGACAGCTCCGCGAGGGCGGGCGCCCCGGGCGCGTGACCGACGCTGAGCCGGTCCAGTACGAGGGGGAAGCGGGCCGGGTCGGGCAACGGCCTTACCAGGGCGGGCCGTTCGCCCACGAGCGCGGGCCCCGGCATGCCGCCCTCGAGCACCTCGCGGACCCGCGCCAGGACCGTACGCCCCTCCTGCGCCGCGTGGAACCGCCCGGCCAGCAGCCGCAGCGGCCGGTACGCCTCCGGGGTCAGCAGCAGCACGGCCAGGCCCGTCGACAGCGGGATCGCGCCGTCCAGCAGCCGGAAGCCGACCGGGACGGCGATCAGCGCCACCGACAGGCTCGTCAGGGTGTCCATGACGAAGGTGGACAGGAAGGCCACGCGCAGCGTCCGCACCGTCGCCCGCCGGTGTTCGGCGGCCCGCTCGCGCACGCTCTCGGCGGCCCGGCCCTCCTGCCCGAAGACGCGCAGGGTGGCGAGGCCGCTGAGGGCCTGGAGGAAGTACCCGCCCAGACGCAGCAGCACCGCCCACTGGGCTTCCGTACGGGCCTTGGTGTGCAGTCCGACCAGCGCCAGCAGCAGCGGCACCAGCGGCAGCGTGACCAGCACGACCAGGCCCGAGACCCAGTCCGCGGCCCAGATGGTGCCGGTGACCGCGAGCGGCAGGACGACCGCCTGCGGGAGCAGGGCGACCGACCCGGCGAGGTGGTCGTCGAGCGCGTCCATGCCCCGGCCGAGCAGGGCGACCACCGAAGCGGGCCGCGGGCCCCGGCCGCGCACGGCGGCGGCGGTGACGGCCGCGGTGAGCTCCGCCCGCAGCTCCTCCTTGTAGCGGGCGGTCGCCGCGCCCACCGAGGCCCGGTCCCACCAGGCGAGCGCGGCCCGCCCGGCGATGACGGCCGCCAGCAGCGGGACCGGTACGGCGTGCAGCGCGGCTCCCGGACCCCGCTCGACGGCGGCCGCGAGCACCGAGGCCAGGAAGACGCACTGCAGGAGGGTCAGGACCGCTTCCGCGACCGCGCCGAGGGCGCGGTGCACCAGGAACCGCCGGAGCAGGGGCGAGCTCCGTACCAGGGCGAGGTCCATCGGTCGCTGTCCTGACTCTCGGGGGCTCTCGGAGACTCTCGGGGACTCTCGGGAACCGCGGGTTGGTTCAGGTGAAGGCCGGGGCGTCGAGCGCCTCGGGCGAGGCCGGGGCGGAGGTCCGGGCCGGAGCCCACAGGACCAGCCACAGGTAGACCTGCGCCGCGATCACGATCAGCAGCACCGGTCCGGACGTCCAGATCACCGCGGCCAACGCGGTCTGGTCCGTGGCCAGTTGGGCCGCCGTCGGCGCGGGCACACCCGCGACGGTGGAGGTCAGCAGGGTCGGGTACTTGCCCGCGAAGACCGCCCCGGCCGCCGCGATCACGGCGGCCGTGCTCGCCCAGGGCGCGAGCCGCGCCCGGCCGCCCCCGGCCAGGGCCCGGGTCAGGAAGAGCGCTGCCACGGCGATGACGACGGCCAGCGCCGCCAGGACCGGGTGGCGCAGCGCATCGCCGTCGAAGGTCCCGCCGACCCAGCCCGTCAGGGCGGTGACGGCGAGCAGCGCGGCCGAGAGCGTCGCGCCGATCCCGCCGAGCGCGGCCGCCCGCCGGGCCGGGTCGCCGGTCAGCCGGGCGGCCACGAAGGCGCTGCCGTGCGTGGCGAGCAGCGCGACCATGGTCAGGCCGCCCAGCAGGGTGAAGAGGTTCGGGGCGGCCACGCCCCGCACGTGTCCGTCGCCGCCGAGGGAGACCCCGGCGGCCGTGACGGCCAGGAAGCAGCCCCAGCCGAAGGCGGCGGCGGCTCCGGCCGCGCAGATCAGCAGGTCGAAGGCGCGCCGGACCCGCTCGGCGGGGTGCCGGCCGCGCAGTTGGACGCCCGCGTTCAGGGCCAGCGCCCCCGCGAAGGCGAGCAGCGCGTACGGGTAGGCGCCGTCGACGAGCGCGCCGCGCAGCCCCGGCAGGGTGCCGGCGAGCGCGCCGATCGAGACCAGCAGCCAGGCCTCGTTGCCGAGGAGCAGCGGCCCGACCGCCCCGACGACGGCGCGCCGCCCGGGGGCGTCGTGACCGGCGCGGGGGAGGACGAGCCCGACGCCGTAGTCGATCCCGGCGAGGACGAGGTATCCGGTGAACAGGACGATGAACGCCACGAGGGCGAGGGTCGGGTAGCTCATGACGGGTGCGCTCCTTCCCGGGGGGCCGCGGGGGCCGCGGGGGCGGCCCCGGGGGGCTGGGCGGCGTACGGACTCGCTTGTGGCACGCGGGGGTTCGTACGGGGATCCACGCGCGGGTCGCGGGCGGCGGCGGCAAGGCCGCTGCCGAGGGAGTCCGCGGTGGTGGTGCCCGCCGGGGTGGCGGTGGCGGGCGCCGGGCCCTGGCCGAGGCCGGTCTCGCGGGGGCCGCGCAGGGCGGCCTTGGCCAGCAGCCACCAGTCCAGGCCGAGCAGGCCGACCACCAGGACGACGAGCACGAGGAGCGAGACGGTGAGCCGCCCGGCGCCGAGGCCGGGGGTCATGGCCTGGCGGGTGGTCAGGATGCCGGTGATGACGAACGGCTGGCGGCCGACCTCGCGGACGATCCAGCCGCAGAGGTTCGCGACGAACGGCAGCACCATCGCGAAGGGCAGCAGCCGCCGCAGCGCGGCGGACCGCATGACGTCGCCGGTGTGCGGGGGACGGCCGGGCTGCGGGTACGGGGCGTGCTGCCCCGCGTGCTGCCCGGGCTGCGGGTACTGCCCGTACTGCGCGTGCGCGGCGTTCTGGCCGTACGGAGCGTTCTGGCCGTACGGAGCGTTCTGGCCGTACGGAGCGTTCTGGCCGTACGGAGCGCTCTGGCCGTACGGAGCGCTCTGGCCGTACGAGGGGTTCTGGGCGTACGGAGCGTTCCGGGCGTACTGGCCCAACGGACCGTGCGGTCCCTGGCCCGGGGCCCACTGCCCCGGGTACACGGGCCGTGCCGGTGCCGCGGGTTCGCGCAGGGAGACGAGGGCCCAGATGCCCAGGACCAGCAGCACGCCGCCGATCATCATCATCAGGGTGAGCGCGCCGAGCACCGGTCCCGACGGCGGGCCCTCCAGCGGACCGAACTTCTTCGCCAGCTCTTGGAGCTGGCGCGTCACCTCGGCCTGGTTGCCGTCCAGCACCGCCCCCTTGAGCGGCTGGTCCTTCTTCGTGTTGCCGAGCTGGACCATCCCGCTGAGCACGACGAGCGAGGCGCCCCACGTCCCGGCGTGCGCCCCCATCTTCGCGGAGTGCCGCACGAACGCCCGGTCCGCGCGCCCGCGCCGGTGCAGCAGCAGACTCATGCCGAGCACGAAGAAACCGCCGACCGCGAGCGCGCCGCCGGTGATGTGGAAGATGGCGATCCAGGAATTGGCGTTGGAGAACAGCGCCCCGAGGCTCGTCAGCTCGAGGTGGCCGTCGCGCATCGTGTAGGCGACCGGGTTCTGCATGAAGCCGTTGGCCAGCAGCGCCCACACCGCGGAGGTGTACGCGGCGGCGGCGACCACCCAGATGCAGGCGAGGTGGACGTACTTCGGCAGCCGGTCGAAGCCGAAGATCCACAGGGCGAGGAAGGTCGACTCGGCGAAGAAGGAGACCACCGTCTCCACGGCGAGCGGCGCCCCGAAGACACTGGCCGCCGTGGATTCCAGGCCCGTCCAGTTGGCGCTGAGCTGGAACTCCATGGCCAGGCCGGTGGCGATGCCGACCGCGTAGTTGATGACGTAGAGGGTGCCCCAGTAGGTGGTCATCCGTCTGAACGCGGGGTCGCCGGTGCGCACCCAGCGGGTGTGCGTGACGGCGACCAGGGCGACGAGCCCGAGGGTGAGGGTGACGAGGAGGTAGTGGGCGCCGACGGTGAGGCCGAACTGAAGGCGTGCCAGGTCCTGGGGAGCCATTCCGTTCACCTCGATTCTTTCGTTGCTCGAATTTCTAGCAACGCTAGACAATCGCGGTCGGCGCCCCTAGGGTTGGGCCTCATGAGAATCCTCTTTGCCAGCGTGGGCAACTTCGGGCACATATTTCCCTTGCTTCCCTTGGCGAGGGCGGCGCGAGCGGCCGGCCACGAGGTCGCGTTCGCAACGGGTGAGCAGTTCCACCAGACCCTCAGGGAGGCTGGTTTCGAGCCGGTGACGGCAGGCCGGTCCGTGCCCGAGGCATTCATCGAAGCAGCGGGCGGTCGAGCCTTCCTCGAGGCCCACGGCGGTGAGGTGGGCGCCCAGGACGTGCCGCCGGAGGTTCTCGCGAACCTGCACATCAAGGTGTTCGGCTCGGTGCTGCCGCGCTGGGTCGCCGCCGACCTCGCGCCGGTGTTCGAGAGCCGGCGCTTCGACCTCGTCGTGCACGAAGTGCTCAACCCGGGCGCGGGGTTCGCCGCGCGGCTGGCGGGCGTACCGGCCCTCGCGCACGGCGTCGGCCTGCTCGCGCAGGACCACGAGGCCGAGCGGCTCCAGCAGGAGATCCTCGCGACCGCCGCCGACCTGGGCGTCACCGTGCCGGCCGGGCAGGCGCTCACCCTCGGCAACACCTACATCGACATCTGCCCGCCGTCGCTCCAGGACCGGGCCTTCGTCGAGTCCGGCCAGGCGCGCATCGAGCAGCGTCCCGTCGCCTTCGTCGAGCAGGGCGAACTGCCCGCGGGGCTCGGCGAGTCGGGCGAACCCTTCGTCTACCTCACCCTCGGCACGGCGCTCGGCTCCGCCGAGAACCTGCGCACCGTGATCGACGGGCTCGCCCCGCTGGGCGTGCCGGTGCTGGTCGCGGCCGGGTTCCGGGTGCAGATCGCCGACCTCGGCGAGCTGCCGGAGCACGTGATCGTCGCGCCGTGGCTGCCGCAGTCCGCGGTCCTGGCGCACGCCGCGCTCGTCGTCCAGCACGGCGGCAGCGGGACCACGCTCGCCACGCTCGAAGCGGGGCTGCCGCAGCTGATCGTGCCGCAGGGCGCGGACGGTCCGGCCAACGGCCAGGCCGTGCGGGATGCGGGCGCGGGCGAGGTGCTCTTCGAACTGTCCGCCGAGGCGGTGACGGAACACGCCCGCAAGATCCTGGCCGACCCGTCCTACCGCGAGGCGGCCCGCAAGATCGCCGCCGAAATCACGGCGATGCCGGACCCGACGGCGATAGCGGCGCGACTCCCCGACTTCGCCTGACCTTCCGCGTTACGGGCCAGGGCGACGAGCCCCGGGCCCCTGAGCCCGGGCCCGGGCACCCAGGGCTGGGCACCCCCGGGCCGGGGCACCCCTGAGCCGGGGCACCCCCGGGCCGGGGCGCCCCAGGCCCAGGCACTTTGGGTCCGGGCACCCCGGCCGGGCACCCCGGGCGGGGCTTCCAGGCCCGGGCATCCTGGGCGGGGCTTCCGGGCCCGGGCATCCTGGGCGGGGCTTCCGGGCCCGGGCATCCTGGGCCAGGTGCCCCGGTCCAGGCATCCCGGCCCAGGGTTTCCGGGCCAGTGGCCCGGCTTCCGGACCGCGGCCTCTGCCCTCCGGGCCCAGAGGTCTCGGTCTCCGGCCTACGGGTCCACGGGCCCGTTCTACGGGCTCCCGACCCGAGCCCCCGGGCCCGGCCAACGGCCCACCGGTTCAGGGCCTATGGGCCACGGGCCATGGCTCATGGCGCAAGGCGGGCCACGGTTCAAGGCCGACGGCCTACGGGCCAAGGCCCACCGGGTCCGAGCGTCACGTTCCATCAGCTACGCGCTACGGGTCCAGGGCTCACGGGCCTTGGGTCACGGGCCGCGGCCCAAGGGCTACCAGCCCAAGAGCCAAGGCTCACAGGTTCGACGGCTACCGGCCAAGACCCACTGGCTCCGGAGCCACCGTCCACCAGCCATGGGCCACGGGCCCATGGCCCCGGCTCACCGGCCGGGATCCCCAACCGGCCGATGGCTTAAGGGCCTACCGGCCCCGGCTCACCGCCTTACCGGCCTGCTGGCCGAGGCTCACCGCCTCACCGGCCTGCCGGCCGCGGCGTGCGGGCTGACCGGCCTACGAGCCGCGCCCACCTGCCGACTGACCACCGCTCACCGCTCACCGCTCACCGCTCACCGGCCCCCGGCTGTGACGGACCCGCCACCACAACTCACCAGCCCACTGACCACTGCTCGCAGGCCCCCGGCCACCGGTCGCGGGCTCCCACCCGCCGGGGCTCGGCCGCGAGGCCAGGGGCCTTGACTACCGGCCGGGCCGCCTCGGCGGTCGGGCTCACCGTACTCCCGGGCGTCGGCCCCCCTCCGGCTGCTCGGGTTCCGGAATCCGGTGCGTGCGCTCCATTCCCCCGTACGCGCGCGCACCGGATCCTCGGCGGAGTCGGAGTCTCAGCCCGCAGTGGCCGCGGACAGCGAAGGTGACGTCAGGGGGGTCGGGAGGAGGTCCTCCACCGGGTCCGCCTCGCCGGCCGCGGCCAGTGCCGCCAGCGCGGCGCGCAGTTCGTCCGCCAGCTCCGCCGCCTGCGCGCGGTCCAGTACCGAGGAGGCGAAGTCCAGGGCCAGCAGCGGTTCTTCGTGCCAGCGCAGCACCGTCAGCGCCGCGTCGGCCGTGGCCCCGCCCAGGTGCCCGTGGTGGAAACGGGCCGTCAGCGGGCCCGCCGTGGCCCGCGCGGGCAGCAGGCCGTCGTGGTCCGCGAAGGTGACCTGGGTCAGCGGGGTGCGCGAGCGGTCCCCGCGCAGCCCGAGTTCGCGTACGAGGGCCTCCGTATCCAGCGCCGAGCAGGCGAGGGCCTCCCCGAAGGCGCAGGCGACCCCGCGCAGGAAGTAGTCGACCCCGCCCTCCAGCTCGCAGCACACCGGTACGGTCACCGCGCCCGGCGCGACCGTCCGCAGCGGCGCCCCCGCCCGGCGCCCCGGCAGTTCGGCGCCCACCAGCAGCCATTCGTGCCCGGAGCGCCGCCCGACGGCGAGCGCCCAGGCCGCGAGCAGCACCGTCCCGTGCGGTACGCCCGCCCGCGCGGCGGTCGCGTCGACCGCGTCCCGCAGCTCCGGATCCAGCGCGACGGCCAGCCGCTCGCCCCGGAAGTCGAAGACGGCGGGCCGCCGCCCGGGCGCGGCCAGGTCGACCACCGTCGGGAACTCCCGTATCCGCTCCACGCGTTCGGTGAGCCGACCGTCCTGCCCCGGGGGCTCGGCGCTCGGCGGACCGGCGGGCGGCGGCGGCGCCGTCCGGGCCGCCGGCTGCCGCCGGGCCGCCGCGCGGGCGTAGTCGGCGAGCAGCTCCCGCCAGACCAGGGCCGCCGACCAGGCGTCCGCCACCGCGTCGTGGCAGAGGAACGACAGCAGGTGCCGCTCCGCCGCCAGCCGGGTCAGGGCGAAGGCGAGGGGCGGCCGGTCGGGATGCCCGATCAGCCGCTCCACTTCCCGCGCGAGCCGCGCGTGCACGGCGTCGACCGCCTCCGCCCGGCTCGCGGCCGGAGCGCCCGGCAGCTCGGGCAGGGTGATCAGCGGCAGGGCGTGGGCGTCGAGCACCCGCCGTACGGGCCCCCGCGCCGAGGCCGGGAACGCCGTCCGCAGCCCCTCGTGCCGCGCACCCAGCGCTCCGAGCGCCGTCCGCAGCGCGCCGGGGTCGAGCGGCCCGGTCAGTTCCGCGCTCAGCACCCGGTGCACCGCGCCGGGACCGACGTAGCGCTGCGCCACAAGGGGCTCCAACTGCCCCGGCAGCAAAGGGAGTTCGCGCGGACCAGGCGGCGGAGGCGGGGGCGCGGCGGCCCGCGGCACGGCCCCGGCCAGTACGTCCGTCAGGGGAGCGGCGCCCAGCAGCTGGGCCACGTCGAGGGTGAGTCCCAGCTGTTCGTCGGCGCGCGCCTGGAGCCGCATGGCCTGACCGAGGCCGCCGCCCAGGGTGAGGAAGGGCGAACCCGAGGCCCCGGCCGGCAGCGTGCGCCGGTCGTGGCGCAGGACGTCCGCGGCGAGGTCGAGCAGCTCCTCCAGGGGAGTCGGGGTCTGCATGGGGTGGCCCTCTCTGTGGGCGGACTTACCCCGATGCTGCCGACCATGCCTCGAAGGCCACTAGACGATGAGGTCAGAGCCGGTGCGAGCGCCCCGCGCCAGGCTCCGGGCCCGACCGGCTGTCAAAGGCAGGAACCCTATCACTGACCGCTGGAATTGCACCGAAAGTGGTACCGTGAGCGCCATGACTCCCCGAGAGCGACGCCTTCGCGAGCAGGGCCAGCGCCGCCAGTTGATCCTCACCTCGGCCCGCGAGATGGCCGAGGCCGAAGGCTGGGACTTCGTCACCACCCGGCGTCTCGCGGAGCGCATCGAGTACAGCCAGCCGGTGCTCTACCAGCACTTCAAGAACAAGGACGCGATCGTGCACGCGGTGGCCCTGGAGGGCTTCGGCGAACTCGCGGGCGCCCTGCACGCCGCGCGCGTGCGCCGCGCGGAGGCGGATCCGCTGGAGGCGCTGGACGAGGTCGCCCGCGCCTACCTGGCCTTCGCGGCCAAGGGGCCGGTCCTCTACCAGGCGATGCTCACCCTCGACGCGGGCGGCGCGGCGGATGCCGAAGGCGCCGTCCCGCAGCCGGTGCTCGACGCCCTCGCGGAGATCCGCAAGGCCGTCGAACCGGTGGCCGGGGGCCGCGATCCGGAGCTGCTGACCGAGGTGCTCTGGAGTACCTGGCACGGTCTGGCCACCCTCACCCACGGGCGGCGGCTGCGCCCGGACCTGACGGAGGAGCGGCTGGCCGCCCTCACGGGGATCCTGACCGGCCCGGCGACCCGGGTCGGCTGACCGCCGCGCCAGGGACGCCCGGACCGGTGGCCGCGTAAGGCCGGGATCACCAGTGACCGCGTGAGGCCGGGATCACCAGTGACCGCGTGAGGCCAGGGGTCAGCCGGAGACCTTCCCGGACTCCGTGCTCCCGGTCCCCGCGCCCGTACCCGTCGCCTGCGGCGGCAGCACGCCCTGTGCCGCCTGCGCTGCCTGGCCGTCCACATGCTCCTTCACGCGCTTGCCCAGCAGCGTGAAGAGCAGGATCAGGCCGACCGTCAGGATGATGTGCCCCAGGCCGCCCACCAGGGAGAAGAGCTCCGGCACCTTGTGCCCGAGGACGGTCTGCGTGCCCCGGTAGGTCATGCTCGCGCAGGTGATGGCGATGCCCGCGTTGTAGAACCAGAAGAAGTAGTCGTAGTGCTTCGTCCCCGACAGCGAGAACACCTTGTCGAGGCCGAGGACGATCAGCAGGCCCAGCATGCCGAGCGCGAGCAGGTGGGTGTGCACCACCGCGAGCTGGGTGTCCCCGGTGAAGTCGTAGGCCTTGGTGAGTTCCCGGTAGTACAGGCCGGAGATCACTCCGACGATCATGTAGACGTGTGCCGCATGAAACGTCTTCCGCATGCCCGTGCCCCGCTCCCCTGATGATCACATCGTCCCCGACGGGATCATTCAAGCACTCGGCGCAAGCCTCTTCCCGGAATTGCCCAGATCGCTCAAGTCCCCCTCCAGGGCGCCTCGACCGTCCCTCCACCAGGGCTCCCGCGCGAAGGCGGCCGGCGCCGTGTGGGCCGGAGCGAGCTGCTCCGGAGTCAGCTCCGGCAGGTCCACCAGGGCGCCGAACCGCCGCGCCACCTCCCCCGCCTCCGCGTCCCCGCCGCACACGAACCGCGGGCGCGGCAGCCCCTTGGTCCCCTTCACCCAGCGCAGGTAGCGGGCGGCCTCGTCCATCGGCCCCGCGCCCGGGTCCAGCGTGAAGACGGGGACGTGCGCGGTGCGCCGCAGATACGCCCGGCTCAGCGGCGTCGAGTCGAGGCGCAGCAGCACGACCTCCACCTCGCCGCGCCCGAGGACGCTCTCGGCGAAGGCGGTGCGCGGGCTCTCGGCGAGCAGGATCGCGTTCATCGGAATCTCCCTGGAACTGGAAGCGGAATGAGCACTACTAGAAGTGGTCGGTGGAACCGTTGATGCCGTTGATGCCGTTCACGTCGCCCCGGTCACCGAGGTGCTCCAGGCACAGCTCGTACACGTCCTCGGGGTGCGTCTCGCGCCACCCCTGCGGTACGGGCGCCCCCGCCGGCCACAGCGCGCGGTGCCCGGCGTCGTCCGCGACAACGACGAAGGTCGCGAACGCGTCGGCGAACGGGTCGTCGGCCCAGGGGTGGTCGAGGATGTGCAGGCTCCCGTCGGCCTCGACCCGGGCCGCGTGCCCGGTCCGCCACATCCGGGCGGTGGCCCCCTGCGGCCCGCCGCCCAGCGGGTCGGGCAGGAAGCTCGCCCCGCTGGCGCCCGGCAGGCCCGCGTAGCCCTGGGCCACGCCCACCCCGGCGACGTACAGCGAACCGGTGCTCCCGGTGGCCACCGGCCGCAGCCGCGCGTCCAGGACATAGGCCCGGTAGCCCGGCGCGGGCCGGGTCCGCCCGTCCGGGGTCTGCTCTATCACCAGGCGGCCCTCGGCCCACCCGGCGCTGAAGGTCAGCGCGGTGCCCTCGGCCCGGGCCAGCGCCACGAGCGAGTCGTCGGCGGTGCCCAGGACGGCCGAGGCACCGTGCTCGCGCAGCCAGCCCAGCACCTCGTACGGGGTGCCCAGGTGCGCGAGGGCCGGGTCGGGCACGTTCACCCGGGCCCCGGAGACGAAGGCGCCCAGCAGCCCGATCGCCGCGTCCGCGTCCGGGTAACCGGTCACCAGCCAGGCGGCGTCCGCGGGCGCCCCGCTGCCCAGGCTCGCGGCGGCCAGCGGGCCCGTACCGATCGCGACGGTGGCGTGCGGGGTGCTCGCCAGCACCACCGGGGCCTCGGGGTCGAGCGGACTCGTCCGGTCGGCCGAGCGCACCGGCCACTTCCCGTCGGCGGGCAGCAGGTCGGCGGCCGGATCCCGGACCAGCCGGGCCGCCCGCGGCACCGGCGGCAGCAGCCGGTCGGCGGCCTCGTCCAGCAGCAGGACGGCGGGCCACACGGCCCCGGGCAGCCCGCGCACCGGATCCACCGGCAGACAGGCTGCCCCCGTCTTGGCGATGGCGAGCGCGGCCACCGCGAAACCCGTCGGCGAGGCGATCGCGGTGACCACCGTGGTGCCCGGGCCCGCCTGGTGGGCGATCAGGGCGTGGGCCAGCAGATCGGACCGCGCGTCGAGTTCGGCGTAGTCCATGCCCGGGGTCGCGGCCAGGCCCGGCATCCCCGGGACACCGGAGGCACCGCCGATGCCGCCGATGCCGGTCAGGGCCGCGATCCCCGCCAGACCCGCGATGCCGGCCGGACCGGCCAGGGGCGCCAGGCCCGTCAGGTCCGTCAGCCCCGCCGGACCCGCCGTCGCGCTGCCCGACAGGGCCGGAGCCCCGGGCGTACGGGCCACCTGGGCCGCGAACAGTGACGCCACGCTGCGCACCGGCAGCTCCAGGTGCTCCCCGAGCCAGGGGCCGACGGTCTCCGCCGACACCTCGCCGGGCAGCAGCCGGAGCCGGCCCAACGTGCTGTGCGGCGCCTCCAGAGCCGCTTCGAGCAGTGAGACCAGCTGCCCGGTCAGATGGGCGGCGGCGGTCTCCCCGATCACGTCGTGCTGGAACGCGGCGCTCAGCGCCAGCCCGGCGGGCGCCCCGGCCGGGGTGTGCCGCTCGGTCAGGGTCAGCCCCAACGCGGCCGCCCGGTGAGGGAGTTGAGCGTCCTCGGGGGAGACGGTCAGGCCGGCCCCCTCGAACTCGCCGCCCGTCTCCTGGAGCAGACCGAGCGCGATACCGCCCGGCATCGCCAGCGCCGCGTCCGCCCGCCGGTAGGCCGCGAGGTCCGCCGTGCGCACCCGGGCCAGCAGTTCCGTGAAGGCCGGATCGCCCGAGGTGTCCACCGACAGGGCCAGCACCCGCCCGTACGGACCCACCGCGCCCCGCAGCGCCGCGCTGTCCCGGGCCGGCACCGGGGCGGCCAGCGTGATCGGGGACCGCGCGCCCAGCCGGGTCAGCAGCGCCGCCAGCGCCGCGTGGACCACCATGAACAAGGTCGCGCCGTGCTCGGCCGCCAGCCGGGTCAGCCGCTCGTGCAGGGCCGGTCCCAGAGCGCTCGTCAGGGTGCCGAGCGTGGAGTCGGCGCGGTCGGGACCGCTGCCCGGCGCCGACGTCGGCGCGAGGTCCCCGTACATCGCCCGGGGCGCGCCCTGCGGCGCGGGCGTCGGCCAGCGCGGGGCGTCCCCGGTGGCGCGGGCCCCGTAGGCCAGGGCCAGTTCGGCGGCCAGCGGCGTGTGCGACCACAGGTCCACCGACTCGCCCGGCAGGGTCAGCTCCAGCACGTGGTCATCGGCGGCCAGCGCGCGCAGCCGGGTGCCCGCCGAGCCCAGCCGGCTGTTGCGCAGCGCCTCGTGCCGCCCGCCCAGGTCCCGCAGCGCCTCCTCCAGCGCGCGCACGCTCAGCGCCCCGCGCAGGCGCAGTGGCAGCACCGCGCTCTCCGTCGCGCTCCCGCCCGGCCCGGTGGCGGTGGCCGGGCTGTCCCCGACGAGCGCGGCGAACAGGGCCGGGGTCGGGGCGTCGTACAGGGCGCGCGGGCCCGGATCGACGCCGAGCGCCTGCCGGGCCCGGGCCAGCAGCCGGGCCGAGGCGAGCGAGTGGCCGCCGAGGGCGAAGAAGTCGCAGTCCGCGCTGACCGCGCGCCGCGGCAGCCCGAGCACCTCGGCGAACAGGTCGCGCACGATCTCCTGGACGGGGGTCCCCGGCTGGGTGCCCGGCCGTTCCCCGCTGAAGGCCGGTACGGGCAGGGCCGCGCGGTCGAGCTTGCCGCTGGGGGTCAGCGGCAGCGCGTCCAGGACCATCAGGGCGGACGGGATCATGTAGTCGGGCAGCCGCTCCTGGAGGTGGGCGCGCAGCACCACCTCGACGTCCACGCCGTGGTCGAAGGCGGTGGGCGTGTTGGCCCCGGTTCCGGTCCCGGCGAGCGGGGAGGCCGCGGGGGCCGCGTACACCGAGGTGAGCGCGCCGTACGGGATCCGCTCCGGGTCGATCAGGACCAGGTCCAGGGCCTCGGTGCGCTCCGCCGACCAGGTCGGCAGGGCCCGGTAGCCCGCGCCCTCCGCTGCCGCGCACAGCTCCTCCGGGTCGGGCGCGCCGCCCGGCTCCGCGAGCCGCGCCAGGGCCTCGGCGACGCTGCCGCCCTCCTCCAGGGTGCGCAGGGCCGCGTGCTCGCCGTGCAGCCGGGCGTTGGGGATCCCGGTCAGCCGCAGGGCCGCCGGGCGGTGCTCGCGGAGGTGTGCGGCGAGCGCGGCGGCGCCGTCCACCGCGCTTCCCCAGGGCAGCGCCGGGGTCGCGCCGAGGTCGGCGACGGGCTCGGCGGTGCTCAGGACGACGTCGTAGCGGTAGCGGGTCAGCTCGTTGTGGTCGGCGCCGCGCTTGGCCCGTACGTCGACCGCGCGGATCTGCGGGAACTCCGCGGCCAGGGCGGTGAACAGGGCCGGGTCCAGCAGCAGTTCGGTCTCCAGTGCCACCCGCCGCTCCACGGCGCGCAGCACGGAACCGGAATCGGCCTCGGCCGGGGCTCCCTCGCGGTGGGCCAGCTCGACCCCGGTCCGCAGCGGGCGGGCCAGCCCGAGGTGGCGCAGGTCGCCGAGCAGGATCGAGCCGCCGGGGGCGAGCAGGGGCAGCGCGCGGGCGATGACGGTGCGCAGCCGGTCCAGGTCGGGGAAGTACTGGGCGACCGAGTTGAGGACGACGGTGTCGAAGTGCGCGGTGGGCAGCCCGGCGGTGTCCTCGGCCTCCCGGCAGCTGAGCCGCACCTTGCCGCGCAGCCGCCCGTCCGCCCGGGTCTGGGTGTAGAGGGCGTCGATGACGGTGGGGGAGAAGTCGGTGGCCCAGTACTCCTCGCACTGCGCGGACCGCGCCAGCGGGGCCATCAGCAGGCCGGTGCCGACGCCGATCTCCAGGATGCGGCGCTGGCCGAGCTCGCGGATCCGGTCGAGGGTGGCCGCGCGCCAGGCGCGCAGCTGCGACAGGGGCAGCGGCAGCGCGTCGTAACTGCTGTCCCAGCCGGTGAAGTTCTCGCCGAGGCCACCGCCGCGGGCGTCCTGGTACAGCGTCTCGAAGATCTCCCGCCAGGCGCTCCCCTGCCCGGCCGGATCCGCGGCGGGCGGCGCGAGCGGGGCGGGCACCACGTGCGCGACGAGGCGGCGCTCGCCGTCCTCGCTCTCGTGCACCGATACGACGGACTCGGCGACGGCCGGGTGCGCGCCGAGCACCGCCTCGACCTCGCCCAGCTCGATGCGGAAGCCGCGCAGGGTGACCTGGTTGTCGACCCGGCCGAGGAACTCCAGCTCGCCGTCCTCGCGCAGCCGTACGAGGTCACCCGTGCGGTAGAGCGTGCCGCCGCCGGGGGTGAACCGGTCCTCGACGAAGCGCTCCGCCGTGAGCCGGTCCCGGGGGCGGTCCCGGGGGCGGTCCCGGGGGTCGGGCTCGCTCCGCGAGAGGTAGCCGGTGGCCAGGCCCGGCCCGCCGAGCAGCAGTTCGCCGCAGCCGCCCGGGGCGACCCGGGCGCCGTCGCGGCCCACGACCACGGCGATGGTGGCACCCAGCGGCCGCCCGATCGGGATGGTGCGGGCGTCCTCGGCGGGCTTGCTCACCTCGTGCCAGGTCGCGAAGGTGGTGGCCTCCGTGGGCCCGTACATGTGCAGCAGCCGGTTCGGCGGCCCGGCCCGGAACACCTCGCGCACCCGGCGCGGGTCGCAGGGCTCGCCGCCGAACAGGAGCGCGCGCAGCGGGGCGAAGGCGGCCGGGCGCTCCCGGGCGATCCGGTGGAAGAGCGGGGTGGTCAGGAAGGCCACCGTCACGCCCTGGTCGCGGATCGCGTGCTCGAAGCGGGCCGGGTCGACGACGGTGTCCCGGGCCAGGCCGGCGAGGCGGGCCCCGGCGGCGAGCGTCGACCAGATCTCGAAGGTGACCGCGTCGAAGGCGGGGCTGGCGGCCTGGGCCACCACGTCCTCGGGACCCAGGCGCAGGAAGTCCCCGGAGGCGACGAGATCGAGGACGGCGCGGTGCGGGACGACGACGCCCTTGGGGGCGCCGCTGGTGCCGGAGGTGTAGCAGACGTACGCCGCGTCCTCGGGGCCCGGTGCGGGAGCGGTCAGCGCGGCGAGCGCGGAGGGGCGCTCCGAGATCAGGGTGGCGTCGGTGTCCACGGCGACGACGGCGGCGCCCAGGTCCGCGTAGTCGGCGGCGAAGGCCCCCTCGGTGACGACGGCGCGCGCCGCGCAGTCGCGGACGATCAGGCGCCGCCGCTCGCCGGGGTGCGCCGGGTCGACGGGTACGTACGCGGCGCCCGCCCGGACGATGGCCAGGAAGGCGGTCACCAGGTCGGGTCCGGGCCGCAGCGCGGTCACCACGCGGTCGCCGGGGCGGATGCCGTGCGCGCCGAGGTGGGCGGCGAGACGGTTGGCGGCGAGGCTCAACTCCCGGTAGGAGAGCGAGACTTCATCGCCACCACCGGCGGGGTGGGTGACGGCGGTCGCCTCGGGCCGCGCGAGCACGTGCTGTTCGATGAGGCCGGAGAGTGACATCAAGGCTGTAGCTCCTTCGACAGCGGCGACCGGACTGGCGGCGACCGGACCGGGCTGGGGGCGGCCGGGCCGGCGGCGGCCGGACTGGGGGCGGCCGGACTGAGGTCTGGCAAAACCTTGCCTTGATGTTGGCAAGCGGATCCTGAGCCTCGGTCCAAGAACGCATGAAGACTGGTGGAACCGCAGGCCGGGGCGGGTGCGGGGCGATCTTGTACGATCACCCGATGGCAGAGGACGGGACGTCGGACGCGCGTGATGTGACCCTCGAGGTGGTGCTGCGGCCGGTAACGGCCGCCGACCTGGACCGGTTCGAGGCGGAGTTCGCCGGGCCCGAAGGGCCGGGCCCCTACCAGTGGTTCGGGCACACGCCGGCCCAGCGGCCGCGGCAGCTGCTCGCGGAACGCGGGCTGTTGGGCGGGGACGAGAACATGCTGTCCGTCACCGTCGGGGACACCCTTGTCGGGCGTGTCGAATGGTTCCGGCGCGCGTGGGGGCGGGCGGACACCTCGTCCTGCTGGGAGATCGCGATCGGTCTGTTCACCGCGCACCGCGGCCGGGGCATCGGCACCCGGGCGCAGCGGCAACTCGTGGACTACCTCTTCGCGCACACCCGCGTGGAGCGGGTCCAGGTGTGCACCGACGCGGAGAACATCGCGGAGCAACGGGCGGTGGAGAAGGCCGGGTTCACCTTCGAGGGCCGCATCCGGCGGGCGCAGTGGCGCGCGGGGGCCTGGCACGACCAGCTGATCTACTCGGTGCTGCGGACGCCGTGAGGGGCGCCGCCCGGGCGCGGTGCGGGACGTGGCGGGAGTCCCGGATGTGGCCGAAGGCCCGGATATGGCTGAAGGCCCGGACATGACCGAAGGCCCGGACATGACCGAAGCCCCCGTCGCGGTCGGATGACCGGCGGGGGCTTCGCGGTGGTTGGTCGGGTCAGGCGACGGCCCAGGGACCGAGCTCGCGGGTGCGGTGGCCTGCCGCGGCGATCCGCTCCTGGTCCCAGGAGGGCTGCAGCGCGGCGGTGAGTATGCCCCACAGCTGGCCGGCCGTGAGGGAGTGCACGGGAATGACGACCTGTCCGGCGAGACTGGTGCGGAACGCCCGCTCCAGGCCGCTGACGATGCCGATGAGTGCCATGGAGTCCAGCCCGTACGCGTCCATCGGGATGTCGGCCGCGGGCTGCTTGTCCTTGCCGAGCCCGGGCAGGCCCTGGCGCAGGACGGTCTCGAACTTCGCGTTCCACGGTGCGTGGGCCATCGGGGACTTCCTTCCGGGCGGCGTTGCGGTTGCTCCTCGCAGCACCGTGCCGCATCCGGCTAGAGCCGCCGTGGAGGTTACGGCCAGCCGATGGGGGCCGGGGTCGGCGCCGGGGTGGTCGGCGGGGTGGTGGGCGGGGCCACCGGCCAGCCGATGCTCTCGGTGCCGCCGTCGGCGACGGCCGTGACACCGGTGGGCGGGGCGACCGGCCAGCCGATGTCGTCGCCACCGGCGGCGTTGGCGACTCCGCCGGCGGTGAGGACGGCGGCGCTGACGAGGGCGGCGGTGGCGATGAGGCGGGCGATGTTCTTCATGGTGTCCTCCGTGGCAATTGTTTGATCCGGCTTGGCAACCTCTCTGCCAAGAAGATTGGCAACACCCACTGGAAATCGGCTCGGAATCCGCTGGAGAAGGAGTGGAGAACCCCCGGAAAGGGCCCGTATTTGCCCTCCGAGGCCCGGCTTCTTGCCTTCCTGCACCCTTCTGACCTGCGGGAATGTAAGACAGGCCGGAGCGGTCGTGAATGTTGCCAAGTATTGCCAAGAGGGGGTTGCCGGGTCCGTTGCCTAGAGTCCCGCCTGAGTGGGTGTTGCCAAGGATTGCCAAGGCGGCTGAGAGGTGGGCAACATATTGCCAAGCTAGTTGGCAACACTTGGTACACCCCAACTGTGGGGGGAGGCCCCTGAAATGAACACGGCTCACCTCAACACGGCGGGCACCGGCCGGATGCCGGCCGCCGTGCGCGCCGTACTCGCCGACGCCACCGCCCGCGACGACCTCTACGGCCCCTATGACCTGGAGGAGCACCTCGGCGCGGTCCTGCACACCGAGGTCTACGACCGCCTCGGCGCCCTCCTCGGTGTCCCGGCCGCCCACACCGCCCTGTTCACCAGCGCGGCCGCCGCCTTCGAGTTCTTCGTCTCGCGCCTCGCCCTCACCTCCGGCGACCGGATCTGGACCACCCCGTACGAGGGCGTGGCCCACCTGACCACCCTCTACGCCCTGCGCGACCGTACGCACTGCACGCTGGAGGTCGTCCCGCTGCGCGCGGACGGAGACCTCGACCTGGAGTGGATGAGCGCCCACCTCGACGAGGACGTGGCCCTCGTCTCGGTCGCGCATGTCGCCGGGACCGTCGGCACGGTCAGCCCGGTCGAGGCCGTCGGACGGCTGCTGGCCGGCCGACGGGCCCGGTACGCCGTCGACGCGTCGCACTCGGTCGGGCGGCTGCCCGTCCACGCGGCGGCCATCGGCTGCGACCTGCTCACCGCCGACGGCTGGCGGTTCCTGCGCGGCCCCGACTCCATCGGATTCGCGTACGCCGCCCCCACGCTACGGACCGCGCTGACCGGGTACGCGCCCCAGGCGCCCCACCCGGCGTCCGTCGCCGCGCTGAACGCGGCCCTCGCCCACCACGCGGCGGCCGCGCGCCTGCCGCGGCGGGACCTTACGGCGGAACTGCGCACGGTCCTGGAGCGTACCCCGGGCATCGAACTGCTCACCCCGGGCGCCGAACCGCTCGGCTCGGGCGCCGAATCGCTCGCGCCGGGCACAGAACCGCCCACCGCGGGCACTGAACCGCTGGGCCCGGGCCGGGAGCAGTCCGGCATCCTCGCCTTCCGGCACGCCGAACTGCCGGCCGCGCTGATCCGGCGGGGTCTGGCGCGGCGCGGGGTCGTCGTGTGGAAGACGGTGGCGCAGGAGACTCCGCTCCATCTTCCGGGGCGGGGCGTCACGACGGCGTTGCGGGCCTCCGTCCACTACGACAACACCCCCGAGGACATCGCCCGCTTCGACCAGGCCCTCCAGGACGTGCTCGCAGAGCTGCGGGAAGAGCTGCGCGCCCGGGAGCAGAGCACCCCGGTCCGCCTGCTCGCCCCGGCCGCCGCCGGCCCGGCCGCCCGCGGCCAGGTCGTCCCCACCCGGGCCCCGGCCCGCCGCGGCCACCTCACGCTCCTCGCGGGAGCCGCGGGCTGACGCCGTACGCGCGGTCGATTCGGTCACCCTTACCCGTACCGCTCGCCCGTCATGCCGGCTCGTCAATGGGCAGCGGACGGAAATGACTCTTCGAGTGAGTGTCCGCATCGCAGGGCGACGTGATCATTTGGAGTGACTCGCGCCGCGAGACCTTCTGTTGCAGGTCGGGGAGGGTGGAGAGTCCTCCCCGGTGAGCCCTTACCCGGGGTGGGCCGCCCGTACGGATTCCGTCTTCGGCAGGGAGAGAACCATGAACGGATCAAAGAAGCTGGCCCTCGGGGCCGCCGTGGTGGCGCTGGCGATCGGGGGCTCGGTCGCGGTGTCGACCGCGTCGGCCGGGACGCGGCCTGCCGAGCGCGCCGCGCCGACCACCGCCGCATGGGCCAAGGTCGCCGCGAACGGGCAGGTGCTCGGCTCGTCCGGCGTCAGCGCGGTCCGGAGGTTCGGTGTCGGCCGCTACAACATCGACGTCTACGGCGATCTGGCCAACTGCGCCCTGCTGGGCACGATCAACACGAACGGCGGGACCGACCCCGGCCCGGGCAGCTCCTCCATCCTGGTCGGCAAGGTGAGCTCGAACACCCTCTTCATCCGCACCGCGACCCCGTCCGCCGGCGGCAGCGCGGCCGTGGACAGCGACCGCCCGTTCTCGATCACCACCATCTGCGGCGCCTGACGCCCCGCTTCCGCCACCACCGCCGTCTCCCCCGGGTGGGGGAGACGGCTCCCCCTGGCGGGGGTCGTCCCGGGGCGCGCGAGGCCGGATTCTGGGAATCCTGCTGGTGGAAGGGGAGTTCGGGTGGAGCGCTGGGATCGGGTCGGGCGGAAGGCGGCGTACGGGGCGGCCCTCGCGCTGTCGCCTTACCTGCTGATCAAAGTGTCGTGGGTGATCGGCTCGCTCGTGGGAGTGCTGCCGATCGGCGAGGGGTTCGGCCTGGCCGCGTGGGTGGCGCTCAACACCGTCACGATCGGTATGGCCGCGATCGGGATCGCTCTGGCGCTCGCGCTGGTGCGGCCGTGGGGGATGCGCATACCGGGGGCGCTGGTCGCGCTCTGCTCCTGGGTGGGGTCGGGGTTCCTCGTCTCGGTGCTGCCCTTCCTCCTGGTCGGCGCGCTCAGGAGCGCGGGCGGGGACGCGGGCGGGGACGCGGTCGGCGGCGCGGGCGGCGGCGGTGACGATCCGGCCCTGCCGGTCTGGGAGGGCGTACTGCTCGAGTTCAGCTTCGTGGGGATGGGGCTGGGCCTGGCCCTCGCCGTCCCGGCGTACCTGCGGCGCCGCTGGCCGGACGCCTTCGCCGGGCGCGTCGGTGACGGCCCGCGCGCGGTGGCGCCGTGGGCGGGCGTCGTCGGTGTGGTGGGCGGGGTCATACCGGGGCTGGTCTGGCTCTACTGGGCGGCCGGAGGCACCCTGGGAATCGCCCACCCGGCCGAGCGGAACACCGACGGGTATGTGCTGGGCGCGGTCTGGGGGTTCTGGGCCCTCGCCGGGTCCGTGGCCATCTGGACGATGGCCCGGGCGCGTCCCGCCCGGCTGCCGCGCTGGATACCGCTGACGTTCGGGTGGGTCGGATCGGGCTCGCTGTTCGCGTGGAGCGCCTGGAAGCTGCCCCTCCTCCTGATCGTGGCGATGGCCCGTCCGGCCGGAGTCACACCGCCGGAGGACCTCACCGTCGCGCTGGCACTGCACCTGTGCGCCGTGGTCGCGGGCGCGGCGATGATACGAACCCTGGTGCGGACGCGCGTCGGTACGCGCGTCGGTACGGGCGTCGGTACGCCCACCCGCCTCGCCTGAATGGCCTTGAGTCTCCAGTGGCTGGAGACAGCAGAGTGGGGGACATGGACGCTACGACCCTCTACTCGATCGGGGAGCTTTCCCGGCGGACCGGCTTGTCTGTGAGGACCATCCGGTTCTACTCCGATTCGGGGGTGGTAGCGCCGACCACCCGTAGTCCCGCCGGTTATCGGCTCTACGACCTCGACGCACTGCTTCGTCTGGAACTCCTGCGCACACTGCGCGAGCTGGGCATGGACCTGGCCACGGTTCGACGGGTACTGGACCGCGAGCTCGCGGTGGCGGAAGTCGCCGCGGCGCACGCCGACGCCCTGGACGTCCAGATCCGGGTGCTGCAGTTGCGTCGGAGCGTTCTGCGAGTCGTGGCCGGACGTGGGTCCAGTCCCGAGGAGACCAAGCTCATGCACAGGCTCACGCAGTTGTCCGGCGAGGAACGCCGACGTTTGATCGACGATTTCATAGAGGGCACCTTCGGCACAGTGGATGCCGACCCGGCCGCGGTGGCCATGGTTCGCGCTGCCACTCCCGACCTCCCCGATGATCCGTCCGGCGAGCAGATCGCCGCGTGGCTGGAGCTCGCCGAGCTGGTCGGCGACGAGGACTTCCGGGTCCGGATGCGCCGGACGGCCGGACACCAGGCCGCCGGGCGCTCGCTGGATATCGAGAGCGCGGCAGGCGAAAAACTGATGGAACTCACCCGTCAGAGGGCGGCCGAGGCCATGGAGTTGGGCATCGACCCGCGCAGTGACCGGGCCGGCCCCGTCATGGACGACCTCGTGCGTCGCTTCGCCGAGGTGCTCGCGCGCACCCCCGACAGGGAATTCCGGGACTGGATGGCGCAGCAGTTCGAAGAGGCACACGATCCCCGGGCGGACCGGTACTGGCGGCTGGTGTGGATCGTCAACGGCTGGCAGGTAGTGCCGCACATGATCCCGGTCTATCCCTGGCTCATCCAGGCCCTGCGAAATGACCGTGACGTATAGGAGAGATCCCAAAGAGACGGCCTAGCGGAAGGCCGAGGGGTGGGGGCCGTGTTCCGGGTCGAGTTCGTGGAGGACCTTGCGGGTGTCCTCCAGGATCCCGGCCGTGCAGAGCACCCGCCATTGCCCGTACGCCGGGGACTGGGCGAGCGCGGTGGCCATGAAGCGGGCCTCGGCCTCGCCCAGGAGGACGCGGAGCGCCCCGCCCCGGTCCGGCGCGGGGCTCTCGGCCGCGATGTGGTGGTCGGCGATCTCGGCGACCAGCCGGGCGAGGTCGCCCAGCAGCACGTCCAGACCCGCCGGCGCGGGCGCCGGTTCCGGCCGGAGCAGCGGGTCGCGCTGGTCCCAGTGCAGGGCCGGGGGCCGGCCCTCGCGGAAGGTGAGGTTGTACAGGCCCCGGGCGATGCCGCGCAGTTGGTGGCTGACGTGTTCGAGGGCGGCCGAGGCTTCCGCGAGCTGGGCGACGGCTTCCTCGCCGGCCCGGGTGCGCCAGCGGGCCGCCTCGTGTGCCTGCCGCACGGCGGACCGGACCAGGTCCAGGCGGCTGCTCAGACCGCGGGCCCGGCGCACCCAGCCGCCCGCCTCCCCGGTCCACGTACCGTCGGCGAGGCCCTCCCCCATCGCGCCCAGCAGCGCCGCCATGTCCCGGGTGAGCCGGGTCGTCTCCTCCCTGGCCCGCCGCGTGAATCCGGCGGACGGCACGAACAGGGCGACGGCGGTGCCCACCAGCACGCCGAGCATGTTCTCCTCGATGCGGGCCGTGCCGTAGCCCAGCTGTTCGCTGCTGCCGACGACGAGTACGGCGGTCATCGCGATCTGGTGCATCTGGGAGCCCAGCCGCAGCAGCCGTCCGGCGAACATGCCGATCACGGTGACCAGGAAGACGGTCGGCAGTCCGGCCCCGACGACGGCCGCGGTGGCCGCTCCGAGGAGGACCCCGACGACGATTCCGGCCGCCCGCTGGAACGATTTGCGCGCCGTGGCGTACGGCGTCGCCTGGGCGACCAGGATCGCGCCGACGGGCGCGAGCACCGGATCCGGCAGGCTGATCAGATCCGCGGCGATCCACCAGGACAGCGTGGCGGCGATCACGGTCTTGAGGATGGTGTTCCCGTCCCCGAACCCGGCCACGGCCCGTCCCCCCAGCCGCCGCAGCACACCGACCCCCCGGGCCCGCGTGGACCCGGGGGTGGGGTGGGAGCTCCCTGACATCCTGCGCGCCTCCGGACCGGTGGTGATCGGCGGGTACGGGGGCGACCGTACCGACGCCCGCCCCCCATCCCGGGCAGGCGGGCCGGAGAGCCGCGACCTACCCCTCGCGGCGCCGCAGGTGTGCCGAGAGGTGGTGCTGGAGGGGCTGGCCGACCGCCGCGAGGTCGTGGACGAAGGTGAGCGTGCCGTCTTCGGCCAGGGTGTAGCGGCGGCGGGTGGCGCTGACCTCCTTCGCCGTGGGCGCGAGGGCCACCTCGTGGGTGGCGAGGTCGACGGCCGTGCCGTCCGCCCGGCCGACCAGGATCTCCGCGATGCCGGTGGGCTGGGTGATCAGCGCCTCCACCCGGCCGTCGGGCTGGAGCCGCCACCAGCCGCTCTCCCGGGCGGACGGGCGCAGCGGCGCGTCGTCGGCGTCGAGCAGCCAGGCCCGGGTCTCGTAGTGGAGGAAGGGGCGGCCGTCGTGGCTGAAGGTGACCTCCTGCGCGTACGTGAACTCCCCGGCCAGCGTCGGGTAGCCGCCGCGCCCCCGCCCGTGCCAGGTCCCCAGGAACCCGAGCACGGGCGCGAGCAGCGCATGCGGCGCGGGCGCCTCGTCGGGCCGGTGGGCATCGGGGTACGGGTGCCCTGCTGCGGGGTCGAACACGGTGCGCGCTCCTGGGGTCGGTGCCGGGTGGTGCGGGTGGTGCGGGTGCTGCGGGTGGTCCGGCACGCGCCGGGGGTGCCGGTGGTGCCGGTGGTGAGCCTAAGGGCTGACCCGCGCCCGGCGGCGGGCCTGGTGCGCGTCCTCCTCGCGTTGCAGGTCGCGGACCGCCTCGTCCGGCGGGTCCACCGTCGCGAGGGCGCGGGCGACGGCCGCCGCGAGCCGTTGCTCCCAACGCCCCCTGGTCGTCGGCCTGCACGCCGGGTCCCCGTACGGGTGGGCGTGCTGATCCGGACGGGCCCCGGAGCCGCCGTCCACCGTGATGACCTCGGCCGCGCCCGTGATCGTACGGTCGCACCTCGCGCAGAGGCGGTCGCCGCTCACTGGGCCCCCGCGGGCCGGTGCGCGTGCGCGTGGCTGTGCTCGCGCTCCTCCAGCGCCCGCAGCAGGGTCCGCAGCGCGCGGGCCACGGCCCGGCAGTAGCTCCACCGGGTGCTGTCCGTGATGCCGCGCGGTGGGTCGGCGACGAGGTGGGACCAGTCCGCGAGCCCGCCGGCCGCCCGCAGGGACCGCTGCGGTTCCGGGACGGCGAGCACCGCGCCGTGCAATGCCCAGCCGTGGCGGGTCAGTTCGTCCAGCAGCCGCGCCACCTCGGCGGCGGACGGCCGCTCCCCGTACGGAACGAGGGCCCGGGAGACCAGCTCCCGGGCAGCCGTTGCGAGGTCGTGCGTCTGCTCCATGCGGGTGCTCCTGCCGTCGTCACCGGGTGGTGTGACGACCGTAGGAGCGGCCCGGGGGAACGAGGGGCCCGGTTCGGGCCCCTGGCCTCAGGCCGCCACCATCCCGATCGTCACGGCGAGCCGGCTCGCCCGCCGGCGGCGCCCGGGCACCCGTGACTGGGCCTCCTCCAGCACGATCCGCTTGGCGTACCCGTTGTAGCGAACGGTCTCCGGCGCGGCCGCATGGGCCTGTTCGAGCGTGGTGAGCGCGGTCTCGTACTGCCCGTCGAGGTGGTAGGCGCGGGCTTGTTCGATCCGGTGGCGGGCCCGGCGCGGGCGGGAGGGGATCGTCGAGGCCTCGGCCCGGACGGCCTGTCGTACGGACTCGCCACCGGACCGCAGCTCCACCGCGACCGTGACGCCGTGGGCGCCCATGACCGCCCGGCCGAAGGAGGTCACCCGGTGGAAGTAGCCGCCGGGCAACTGCTGGGCGACCCGGTCGGCGCGGTCCCACCAGCCCCATGCCGCGCCCGTCTCCGACCGCTTGGCCGCGGTGAACCCGGCTTCGAAGCGCAACGCCCCCACGACCGCCCGCACATCGGCGGACGCGTCGGGCAGGTACGGCTCCAGCAGGCGCAGGGCGTCCATGACGACCGCGTCGGCGGCGTCGTAGTGACCCGGCCCCGAGTCGCGGTGTGCCTGGGCGGAGAGCCAGGCGGCGAGGCCGATGGCGTGCGGGTCCCCGGAGTCCTGCGCGGCGACCATCCCCCGCTCGGACACCCGCCACAGGAGTGCCGGGTCCGGCTGGTAGGCGACGAAGAACTGAGCGAGGAAGTACACCTCGGCCAGGAGGGCTTGGGCGGTGCGCCGGTCGGCGGCGCTGTCGGCCTGCCGTACGGCCTGCTGCCCGTCGCGGATGAGGTCCGGCAGCAGGGCCCCGATGACCTCACGGTGGTGGGGGGCGCTGTGCCGGGCGCTCCAGGCGGTGTCCAGCGCGGCCCGGAGGTAGGCGGCGGAGGGCGCGGGCCGGTCGGTCGCGGCCGGGAACGCGTCGAGCGCCGCCCGCACCGCCGGGAGCCGGTCGTGTCCCGCGCCCACGAACAGATCGGTGTGCGGCTCGGCGCCCACCTCGCCCACGAGGTCGTTCAGGCGGCGGACCCGCAGGATCTCGGCGATGCGGAGGATCTCCGGCAGCCGCGGCATCTTCATGGCGCCGGTCTCGACCTTCTTGACCCACGACGGGTGATGGCCGAGAAGCCCGGCCAGCTGCTCGCGGGTCATCCCGCGGCGGTTGCGATAGATCTGCACTCTTTGCCCGAACGCGACGGGGTTGTCGTACGGGTCCCGGCTGACATCGGATGACACGGTGGCCTCGCCCCTCTCCCTGCAGCTCGACACCGCCAGGGTAGGGGCGGACCCCCACCCCTGTCCGGCGAGCTCCGGCGGGCCCCCGGCAGGGGCGGGGTCCAGCGGATCTCCAAGACCTCTTGAGGGGGTGGGGTGACGGTGGCTGGATCCGGCCTTCAGACCTGGAGGATCCACATGACCATGGCTCCCGAAGCCCCGCCCATACCGGTTCTGGACCGAGCCGCCGAACTGGCCGAGATCAAAGCCCAGGTGCTCGCCGGGCCCGACGAGCGGGCCACCGAGCGTCAGCACGCCAAGGGCAAGCTCACCGCGCGCGAGCGCATCGACCTGCTGCTCGACCCGGGCTCCTTCCAGGAGATCGAGGCCCTGCGGCGGCACCGCGCGACCGGGTTCGGGCTGGAGGACAAGCGCCCCTACAGCGACGGTGTGATCACCGGCTGGGGCACCGTCGACGGACGCAACGTCTTCGTCTACGCGCACGACTTCCGCATCTTCGGCGGCGCCCTGGGCGAGGCCCACGCCGAGAAGATCCACAAGGTGATGGACCTCGCCGAGGCGGCCGGAGCCCCGCTGGTCTCGCTGAACGACGGTGCGGGGGCCCGTATCCAGGAGGGCGTCAGCGCGCTCGCCGGATACGGCGGCATCTTCCAGCGCAACACCCGCGCCTCCGGAGTCATCCCGCAGATCAGCGTGATGCTCGGCCCGTGCGCGGGCGGCGCCGCCTACAGCCCCGCCCTGACCGACTTCGTCTTCATGGTCCGCGAGACCTCGCAGATGTTCATCACCGGCCCGGACGTGGTCCGCGCGGTCACCGGCGAGGAGATCACCCAGAACGGCCTCGGCGGCGCCGACGTGCACGCCTCCGTCTCCGGCGTGGCCGCCTTCGCGTACGACGACGAGCCGAGCTGCCTCGAGGACGTGCGCCACCTGCTCTCGCTGCTGCCTTCCAACAACCGCGAGAGCGCCCCCCGCGAGGCCTGCGACGACCCGGCCGACCGGACGAACGACGCGCTGGAGCAGATCGTCCCGGCCAACCCGCAGCAGGCGTACGACATCCGCAAGGTCATCGAGGAGACCGTCGACTACGGCGAGTACTTCGAGGTCCAGCCCGCCTGGGCGCAGAACATCGTCTGCGCGCTCGCCCGGATGGACGGCCACGTCGTCGGCTTCGTCGCCAACCAGCCCGCCGCCCTCGCGGGAGTCCTCGACATCCACGCCTCCGAGAAGGCCGCGCGCTTCGTGCAGTTCTGCGACGCGTTCTCGATCCCGCTGGTGACGCTGGTCGACGTACCAGGCTTCCTCCCCGGCGTCGACCAGGAGCACAACGGCATCATCCGGCACGGCGCGAAGCTGCTCTTCGCCTACTGCAACGCCACCGTGCCGCGGATCTCGCTCGTGCTGCGCAAGGCCTACGGCGGCGCGTACATCGTCATGGACTCGCGCTCGATCGGCGCCGACCTGGCGCTCGCCTGGCCCACCAACGAGATCGCGGTGATGGGCGCCGAGGGCGCCGCCAACGTCATCTTCCGGCGCGAGATCGCGGCCGCCGACGACCCCGAGGCGATGCGCGCGCAGAAGATCAAGGAGTACACGACCGAGCTGATGCACCCGTACTACGCGGCCGAGCGCGGCCTCGTCGACGACGTCATCAACCCCCAGGAGACCCGCGCCGTACTCATCCGGTCGCTTTCGATGCTCCGGTCGAAGTACGCCGACATGCCGTCCCGCAAGCACGGGAACCCGCCGGTATGAGCGAAATCGGCGCAAGCGAAGAAACGAAACGCACCATTCCCGACAGCGAACTCTGGCGGATCGTCCGGGGTCGCCCCGACAGGGTCGAAACGGCGGTGCTGACCGTAGTACTTTCGGCCTTGTTCCGCAGGTCGGACGGCAGGTCGGAGGGCACGTCGGAGCAGATCCCGCGCACGGTACCCTCCGGCTGGGACCGCACCCCGAACAGCCAATTCCGGTCCGCGGGGACCTGGCGGCGCGGCTGACGACCGCCGCGCCCGACCACCCCCGCGTGCACCACACCCCCGAGGAGGACGAGCCCGTGAAGGACCCCAAGGACTCGAGGGCCAGGCTGGACGCGCTGCGCGCGGACATCGAGCGGCGCAATCCGGCACAGCCCGAGTTCCACCAGGCGGTGCGAGAGGTACTCGAGACCCTCGCCCCCGTCTTCGCCGCGCGCCCCGAGTACGCGGTGGCGGGACTCGTCGAGCGGCTCTGCGAGCCCGAGCGGCAGATCATCTTCCGGGTGCCGTGGACGGACGACCACGGTCACGTCCACGTCAACCGCGGCTACCGCGTCGAGTTCAACAGCGCGCTGGGCCCGTACAAGGGCGGCCTGCGGTTCCACCCGTCCGTCGACATCGGCGTCGTGAAGTTCCTCGGCTTCGAGCAGATCTTCAAGAACGCCCTGACGGGCCTCGGCATCGGCGGCGGCAAGGGCGGCAGCGACTTCGACCCGCGCGGCCGCTCCGACGCGGAAGTGATGCGCTTCTGTCAGGCGTTCATGACCGAACTCCAGCGCCACATCGGCGAGCACACCGACGTGCCCGCCGGTGACATCGGCGTCGGCGGCCGCGAGATCGGCTACCTCTTCGGCCAGTACCGCCGGATCACCAACCGCTGGGAAGCGGGCGTCCTCACCGGCAAGGGCCGCGGCTGGGGCGGTTCCGCGATCCGTCCCGAGGCCACCGGCTACGGTGCGGTGCTCTTCGCCGCCGAGATGCTGAAGCTCAAGGGCCTCGGCCTCGAGGGCCGCACCGCCGTCGTCTCCGGCTCGGGCAACGTCGCGATCTACACGATCGAGAAGCTGCTGAAGCTCGGCGCGCACCCGCTGACCTGCTCCGACTCCCAGGGCTACGTGCTCGACGAGAAGGGCATCGACGTCGAGCTGCTCAAGCAGATCAAGGAGGTCGAGCGCGGTCGCGTCAGCGACTACGCCGCCCGCCGCGGCGGCTCGGCCCGCTTCGTGCCCGGCGGCCGGGTCTGGGAGGTGCCCGCGGAGGTCGCGTTCCCCTCGGCCACCCAGAACGAGCTGGACGTCCAGGACGCGCGCAGCCTGATCGCGGGCGGCGTCAAGGCCGTCTCCGAGGGCGCCAACATGCCCACCACCCCGGAAGCGGTCCGCGTCCTGCAGCAGGCCGGCGTGGCCTTCGGCCCGGGCAAGGCCGCCAACGCGGGCGGCGTCGCCGTCAGCGCCCTGGAGATGAGCCAGAACGCGGCCCGCGTCTCCTGGACCGCCGAGCGCGTCGAGCAGGAGCTGGCCGGGATCATGCGTGACATCCACGCGGTCTGCCACGAGACGGCGGAGCGCTACGGCGCTCCCGGCGACTACGTGACGGGCGCCAACATCGCGGGCTTCGAGCGCGTCGCGGACGCGATGCTGGCCCAGGGCATCATCTAGCCGACCGGATCGGACCGGACCGGACCGGACCGGACCGGATCGGATCGGATCGGATCGGATCGGATGGGCGGGCGGGCGGGGGGGGGGGGGGGGGGGGGGGGCCCCCCGCCCCCCGGGGGGGCCCGCGGAGGCGTGGTCGGGCTAGC
>NZ_JBEOXE010000087.1:0-29403 GCF_040296485.1 Streptomyces sp. NPDC002138
ACAGTTCCAGGCACGTGTCAGCCACTACAAACGACGCGGCCACACGCCACCAGAAACTGCCCAACCGTCACAGCAAGCACCGTTGCAGTACTAGGCCGTCTCTTTCGGATCTTGCCTGGCCCGCGATCCGAACGAGACGGCCTACGCCGCGGGAGCCGCCTGGACCGCCAGCGCGGCCGCGTAACCGCGGGGGGCCAGCAGGTCGGTCAGGGTCCAGCCCGCGACCGGGGCGGGGGCGGGCGCGGAGCCGACGTACGGGTCGGCCAGGCCGAGGGCGAGACCGGTGCCGGTGGCCTTGAGGTAGGCCTCCTTGCGGCACCACACCCGGGCCAGCATGACGGGCCGGGCCGCCTCGGGCAGGGCGGTCAGCTCGGCGGTCTCGTCGGGGTGCAGGGTGTTCAGGACGTCGGCCACGGCTTCGGCGCTCGGTATCGCCTCCACGTCGACCCCGAGCGGCACCCGGGAGAAGGCGAAGTACGCCAGGTCGCCGCTGTGCGAGAGCGAGAACTGGATCGCGCCCCCGGCGACGGCGGGACGGCCGTGCGGGCCGCCGCAGCAGGGGCAGACCTCGCGGACCAGCGGCACCCGCTCCGGGGCCAGGCCCAGATAGCCGCCGAGCAGCACCCGCAGCCCGACGTGCGAGGCGAGGTAGCGGTGCCGGTCGGCCTGCTGGCGGCGGCGGCCCGCCTGGTCGCGCTCGGCCGCGTCCAGCAAGGACAGCGCCTCGGTGACGCGGTGGCCGCCGACCACGTCCAGCGTGGTGTCCAGGGCCCACAGGGAGACGGAGCTGCCCTTGGGCAGCGCACCGATCCGCGGGGCGCCGCCGCCGAGTTGGTTCACGTACTCGATCACTTGACGAGAGTAGTCGAGGCCTCGGACACCGAACCAGGGCGGCCCGGGCTCCGGCCCGTCACCCTGCCCCCCGCTCGCTCACCGGCCGGAGCCTCAACGCGTCGGGCCGACGCCGGCCATCGTCGCGCCGGTCGGGGCCGCGCCGTTGGTCCAGGCGTAGACCTTCCCCCCGCGCACCACGACCTGGTAGTGGCCCCGGCACTCCGGGTGGGCCTGCCCCGCGTCCTTCGGCCACCACTTCGCGCCCAGCTTCGGAGCGGGCTGCGCCGGGGCGCCCGCGCACTGGGGCCCGCCCAGCGGGGTCGGCCCGAGGGTGAAGCGGATCAGCTTCGCCTTGCCCGTCGTGTGCGCCTTCACCTTGACCTTCGTGGCGTCCTGCGGGATCCAGTCCGGCAGGACGAAGGCGGGGTCGCCCTTCTTGGGCGCGTCCGCCGCGGTGGCGAACGTCTTCTCCTCGTTGTTGAAGAGACGGGCGTTGACCGTGTCGGTCAGGGGATTGGGCGGCAGGTTCGGCAGGGCGACGGCGGCGGTGGCGATGACTCCCACGGTGGCGAGGGCGATGACGAAGGGACGCTTCATGTCTCCAGTGTTGCCCCCCGGACCCCCGCTCGGGTCCGCCCTGCGGACGAACCGGTATTCGCCGCAAGTCTGATACGGAAACTGGCCCGTGAGCCCGCTCCCCCTTTGGGCAGAGGGGCCGATCCCCCGTGAGGTGTACGCGCCGGGGGCTCCGGCCTCGGATAATCGGGGATATGTCTTTTATGGGGCGCGCCATGGCCCGGGCCGCGGCCGAAGCGGTCGGCGGCGGAGCCCTCATTCTTGCGGCGTACGAGGTGCTCACCCGGATCGGTGGCTCGATGCCGCTGAACGCGAAGGCGCTGCTGACCCTGGCCGCGCTCGCGGCCTTCGTCGTGCGCCGCCGCTTCCCCGAGGCCGCCCTCGTCCTCATGGGCGCCCTCCTCGGCATGATGTCCGCCCTCGCGCCGCTGGCGGCGGTGACCGCCTACACGGTGACGCGGCGGTTGGCGGGGACCGGGCGGCGGGCCGCCGTGCTGCTCGCCGCGAGCGCGGTGACCGTCCCCACCGCGGGGTGGGCGGTCTACCGCGAGATGGGCGGGGCCTGGGACTACGGGCTGACCGTCGGCGCGATCCTGGCCGCCGTGGCCGTGCTCGTCCCCGGACTGGTCGGCGCCTCCGCCGGTCAGCAGCAGCGGCTGCTCGCCGCGCTGCGGGAGCGGACCGCCGCCGCCGAGGAGGCCCGGCGGCTCGCGGACAGCGAATCGCGCATCCACGAGCGGTCCCGGATCGCCGCCGAGATGCACGACCTGGTCGGCCACCGGCTGAGCCTCATCTCCCTGCACACCGGCGGGCTGGAGATGGCGCTGCGCGGCCAGCCGCAGGACCTTCGGGACAGCGCCGCGCAGATCCGCCAGGCCACCCGGGACGCCATGCGGGAGCTGCGCGAGGTGCTCGGGGTGCTCGGACCGCTGGCCCGGGACACCGGTACGGACGCCCTGACCGACGCCACCGGCACCCGGGCCGACATCGAGGCGCTGGCCCGGGAGTCGCGCGCGGGCGGGGTCGCCGTGGACTTCTCCTGGACCGGGCCGGACACGGACCTGCTGGAGGCGCGGGTCCGGCGGGCCGTGCACCGGGTGGTGCGCGAGGCCCTGACGAACGTGCACCGGTACGCGGTGGGGGCCGCCGTGGAGGTGGCCGTCGCGCACACCGCGCACCTCGTCGAGGTGAGCGTGGTCAACGGCGCCCGGGCCGCGGCCCCCGACCCGCGGGCGGCGCCCGTCGGGTCCGGGCGCGGCCTGTCCGGGCTGCGCGAACGGGTCGCCCTGCTCGGCGGGATGCTGTCCGCCGGGCCCTGGGGCGTCGGCTTCGCGGTGGTCGCCAGGATCCCCGCGCGGCCCGGACAGGAGCCCGAGCGGGCCGACCCGGACGAGGGGGCCCGTACCGGGGGAGCGCTGCCGGAGGGGGCGCCCGGCGGGAGGGCGCGTACCGAGGGGGTGCCTGACGAGGGGGCGCGGGCGGAGGAGGGCCGTACCGAGGGGGCACGGGCCGAGGGGGCACGGGCCGAGGCGGTGCGGGCCGTGGGGATACGGGACGGCGCGCGGCCCGGGCCCGCGGGCGCCGGGGGCGGTCCGGTCGCGCGGCTCGCGGCCGCGGCCCGGCGGCTGCGCCGGGCCCCGCTCCTGGTGCCCCTCGCGCAGGCCGCGTCCGCGCTGCTCGGGCTGGCCGGGATCGTGGCCGTGCTCGCGGCCGGGATCCAGCTGGCCGCGCACGCCCAGCCGTCCCGCTACGTCGCGCCGAAGCCGCCGCGGATCGGCATGGACCGGGACGAGGCGCGGTACGCGGGCGTCGTGGACTTCGACCTCGCCCGCGCCGCGGCGGCGGGGCACGAACCGCCGCGGCCCGCCGCCGCCGACGCATGCGTCTTCCCGTACGGCGACGACCACGAGGGGCCGGACACCCTGCGGCTCACCCGCTACTGCTTCAGCGACGGCATCCTGACCACGATCGACCGATTCGAGGTGCCGATGGCGCCGAGGAGTACACGATGAACCAGAGCGCAACGGACACCACCGCCGATGCCGACGGGGCCGCCGTGCGGGTTCTGCTCGCCGACGACGAACAGATGATCCGGGCCGGGGTGCGGATGATCCTGCGCCACGCGGGTGGCATCGAGATCGTCGCCGAGGCCGCCAACGGCGCCGAAGCCGTCGAACTCGCCGCCCTGCACCACCCGGACGTGGCGCTCATCGACATCCGGATGCCCGTCCTCGACGGCCTCGCGGCGATCGGCCCGCTGACCGCCCTGGACCCCCGGCCCAAGGTGGTCATGCTCACCACCTTCGGCGACGACGAGAACGTCCTGCGCGCGCTGGCCGCGGGAGCCACCGGTTTCCTGCTCAAGGACGAGGGCCCCGACGAGCTGATCAGCGCCGTACGGTCGGCCGCCGCGGGGGACGCCGTCCTCTCGCCCGGGGTCACCGGCACCGTCATCCGGCGCATGCTGGAGGGCGGTGGAGCGCGGCCCGCCCGCCGCCGCGCACCGGCCGCGCCCGACGCCCGGATCGCCGCGCTGACCGAGCGCGAGCGCGAGGTGCTCGTCCTGCTGGGAGCCGGGCTGGCCAACCTGGCCATCGCGCGGCGGCTCGGCATCGGCATCGGCACGGTCAAGACGCACGTCGGCTCGATCCTGGAGAAGACGGGCAGCACGAGCCGGGTGCAAGCCGCCCTGCTGGCCCACCAGGTGGGCCTCGGCCCTGCCCCGGACCACCCGCACGAGGGCTGATGCCCGGCCCGCGGCCATCAGCCCGGGCACCGGGCGGCCGATGCGACCGGCGCGGCCGACGTGACCGGCGCGGGCGGCGCGGGCAGTCGGCGCTGCCGAAGGTGAGGAGGACGGGCGCCGCCCGGCCGGGCCGGAAGGCGTGCGGGTCGGGGTTGACCGCCGGATCCCGGTTGGCGGCGGCCAGCAGGACCAGCACCTGCTGCCCCGGGGCGACCTCGGCGGCCCCGTGGCGCAGCGGCCCGGCGGCGAAGCGGCGGGTGTTCTGGACCGGCGCGTCGTGCCGGGCCGCCTCCCGGACGAAGTCCCCGGTCGCGGCGCGGGACTTCGGGGCTTCCCCGCCCCGGGCCAGGGCCAGCAGGGTGTTGCCGATGAGCCCGGCCGTGGCGTCGTACGTCTGGGACGGGAACCCGATCGCGTTGGCCGGCAGCGGGGCGGTGCGCGTCCATCGGTCCTCGGCCCCCACGCCTCAGCTCTCGGTCGCCATCAGCGCGTTGACCTCGGGGTACGGCAGCGCGTCCGCGCCGAAGCCGAAGGTGCCGTGCGTACTGATCTCCTCGGCGGCGCGGACCACCGCGCCGAGCGCGGCCCGCGAGAGCGCCGAGCCGACACTGATCCGCCGGACGCCGAGTGCGCCGAGGTCCGCCACGGACAGGGCGAGCGCGGGCGAACCCATCAGGACGTTGACCGGGCGGTCGACGGCGGCGCACACCGCGCGCACGGACTCGGCGTCCGGGAGCCCGGGCGCGTACAGCACGTCGGCGCCCGCGGCCTCGTACGCGCGCAGGCGCCGGATGGTGTCCGCGAGGTCGGGCCGCCCCTGGAAGAAGTTCTCCGCGCGGGCGGTCACCGTGAAGGGGAAGTCGAGCCCGCGGGCGGCGGCGACGGCCGCGGCCACCCGCTCCACCGCCTCCTCCAAGGGGCGTACGGGATCCCCAGCGCGGCCCGTCGAGTCCTCGACCGAGCCGCCCACCAGCCCGGCCGCGGCGGCGAGCCGGATGGTCTCGGCGACCTCGTCCGGCGTCTCGCCGAAGCCGCTCTCCAGGTCGGCGGAGACCGGCAGGTGCGTCGCGGAGACGATGACCGCGGCGTTCGCCAGGACATCGTGCCGGGTGACCCGGTTGGTGCCGTCGGGCAGGCCGAGCCCGTAGGCGAGCCCCGCTCCGGTGGTGGCGAGCGCGGCGAAGCCGAGCCCGGTCAGCAGGCGGGCGGTGCCCGCGTCCCAGGGGTTGGGGACGACGAAGGGGCGCGGCTCCTCGTGCAGGCGGCGGAAGGCGAGGGCGCGGGCGAGCTGGTCGGCGGGGGCGAGCTGGTTCACGCGGGGTGTCCTCCGGGCTGGTTCGTACGGTTCGGGGTGGCTCCCGTGGCCCTCGCTCGGAGAGTTGACCGAGGAGTGGGCGCATTCCGGCCCACATCGGCCAGGAGTGCGGAGCCGTCCGTGGAGCGCGGGCATCGGCGGAGCCTCTCGAACGGGCGGGGCGGGTGCTGACGGGGATGACCCGGGCGGCGCGGGGAAGGGGGCGCGGAAGCGCCGTTTCCCTCGATCACTGTGCCGCTAGGCCGACCCTAGACTGAGACCGCACGACGGCTCGGACTTTCGCAGCGCCAGAAGGTGAGGGATCACCAACGCTGCGGACGGGTAACTGCCGGACATCTTGACCGATCGGGGGACCGTGTATGGAGCGGGATGTTCCGGACGGGCGATCGGCGCCGCGATCCGGGCCGCGCTCGCCGACGCCGCGATCCGGGCCGCGCTCGCCGACGCCCGCACCGAGATCCTGACCGCCCGGCCCGACGGCCCCCGGCCTGGGCCGGTCCTGGACGAAGCGCTCGCATCCGTACGGCGAAAGCGGCCGACGACGTCATCCCCTCGCTCCGGCGGTCGATCGGCAAGCTGCTCGTCGCGGGCCATCCCGGCAAGCAGATGGCCCGGCGGCTCGCCTCAGGCATCCGGCGGCGCCGGGCGGAGCGGCCCGCGCAGCCGGGACACGGCCACGCCGCCGAGGCAGACCGCGCCGCCGAGCAGGGTGAGCCCGCCGGGCACCTCGTCCAGGGCGAGCCAGGAGATGAGGATCACCACGGCGGGCACGGCGTAGGTCGTCGCCCCCATCTTCCCGGCGGTGGTCCGCGACAGGGCGTACGCCCAGGTGGTGAAGGCCAGCGCGGTCGGGAAGAGCCCCAGGTAGACCACGTTGAGGGTGGCCGTGAGCGGCGCCCGCGCGAGGTCGGAGAGCAGCTGCCCGCCGAACGGCAGGCAGGCGACCGTACCGGTCAGGCAGCCGTACGTCGTCACCTGCGTCGGCGTCGCGTACCGCAGCGCGGGCTTCTGGAGCACCACCCCGGACGCGTAGGCGACGGCCGCCAGCAGACAGAGCAGCAGCCCGAGGACGGGGGACGCACCGCTCCCGGCGGTCGAGAAGCCGACGATGACGGCGCCCGCGAACGACACGGCCATCCCGGCCAGCAGCAGGGGCGGGAACCCCTCCTCGAGGAACCAGCCGCCGAGCAGCGCGATCAGCACCGGCCCGATGTTGACCACCATGGCGGCCGTACCGGCGTCCACCAGCTGCTCGCCCCAGTTCAGGACGACCATGTAGACGCCGAACCAGAGCACGCCGGACCCCAGGATCCCGGGCCACGCCTGCCGGGGCGGCACCCCGCCGCGCCGCACCGCCAGCAGCACCACCAGGGCGACGGATCCCGTCAGCAGCCGGCCCAGCGCGAGGGCGCCGGGGGCGAAGTGGTCGGCGGAGGCCCGGATGGACACGAACGCGGAGGCCCAGAGCAGGACCGTGACGGCGGCGGCGAGCAGGGCCCGCCGGTCCGTCCCAGGGCGTTCGGACGCGTCGGACGAGGTCGAGGGGCTCATGGCCGCAAATCTAGGGACACCGGACGCACCGCGGTCAGCTTTCGATCAGGCGGCGGAAGGCGGCCGTGTCGAAGATGTCCTCCATCCGGGTGACCTGGCCGTTCAGGCCGCCAGGCCGCTGTCCCACACCCAGGCCGCTATCCCGACCCGGTTGCGCACGTCGAGCTTGCGCTGGATGTTGGCGACGTGGGTCTTGGCGGTACCGGCGGAGATGAAGAGTTCGGTACCGATCTCCGCGTTCGTCAGCCCCTTGGCCACCAGGCGCGCGATCTCCGTCTCGCGTTCCGTCAACGCCTCGATGAGCGCGGCCGACTTCGGCTTCACCGGGCTCTGCAGGTGCTTGAGCAGACGGACCGTGACCGAGGGACTGATCATCGTGTCGCCCGCCACGGCGGCGCGGACCGCCTCCACCAGCAGGGCGGGGCCGGACCGTTTCAGCAGGAAGCCGCACGCCCCGTTGTGGAGCGCGGTGTGGACGTACTCGTCGAGGTCGAAGGTGGTCACCACGACCACCCGGATCGGGTCGGCGACCTGGGGGCCGGCGAGTCTGCGCGTGACCTCCAGCCCGTCCAGGCGCGGCATGCGGATGTCGGCGAGGACCACGTCCGGCCGCAGCTCCCCGGCCAGTTCGACGGCCTGGAGGCCGTCCACGGCCTCGCCGACGACTTCCATGTCCGGCTGGGAATCCAGAATCAGCCGGAATCCCATACGAACGGATTCCTGATCGTCGGCGAGAAGTATGCGGATGGTCACGGTCGGCACCGTATCCGGTGATCGCTTCGGGCAGCCGAACCGGCCCCTGCCGGTATCTGGGCAGATGGACGTCGAGCGCCCAGGGCCCAGCGCCCAGCGCCAGCGCCAGTGCCGAGCGCCGCGCGTCCCCCGTTCTTCCGCGATGTCCGCGGCGCTGTCGTTGACGCTGCTTGGTGGTGAGGCACCCGCAGTGCCGGCGCCCGGCCCTCCTGCTGCCGCCTTCCGCAGGCGGCCCCGGATCTGCCGTTCGGCAGATGTGCGCCGGACCCCCGCAAGAAATGCTGGACCTCAGAACACCCAAGGAGGCAGCACCATGACACAGATGACCGACAGCACGGTCTTACCGCGACAGGCCCGCACCCCGGGCGCCGTCCGCCGCCGGCCGGCCGGCTGGCCGCGCTGGATCGGGTACGTCGCCTTCCTGGTGCTGCTCGCCTACGGACTCGCCCAGATGTACTGGGCCCTGGGCGGTTCCGGCTTCCCCTTCGGGGCCGACGACGCCAACCCCGAGTACTCGGCCTTCGAGCACGTCGGCCGGGCGCGGCTCGCCCCGTGGCTCGCCGGTGGGTTCCTGTTCAGCGCGGGCGTCGCCCTGCTGCTGGCGCTGCCCGGGCGCCGACGGATTCCGACCCGGGTCCTGCTCGGCGCCACGGCCGTCTCCGTGGCCGCCGTCTTCTCCACGCTGGCCGACTTCCGGATCCTCGGGAACCTCGCCTACGTCTTCATGCTGAAGTTCAGCGCCATCAACTGGACCGTGATCAATCAGCTGTTCGCCGTGGTCTCGGTGGCGCTGCTGGCCGCGTCCGCGATCGCCTACCAGCGCCGGACCACCGACGCCTGCGGCAACTGCGGCCGCACCGGGGCCGGCGCCGAATGGACCTCCCCGGCCTCCGCCGCGCGCTGGGGCAGGAAGGCCGCGTACACCGCGGTCGTCGTCCCCCTCCTGTACGCCGCCACCCGCTGGGCGTGGGCCCTCGGTTACCCGCTGGGGATCTCCGACAAGCTGTGGGAGGAGGGCAAGGCGGACCACCTCTGGATCTTCGGCGCGGCCCTCGCCACGATGGGCGCCCTCGGCTCCCTGCTGACCCTGGGGCTGGTGCAGCGCTGGGGCGAGGTCTTCCCGCGCTGGATGGTGGGCCTGCGGGGCAAGCGGGTGCCGATCAGCCTGGCGGTCGTACCGGCCTGGCTGGTCTCCCTGATGGTGACGATCGCCGGGGTCATGTACATCCGCCTGCACTTCCAGGGCGCCTTCGACAACCAGAAGGACGACTGGGGCGCCACGGTTCCCGAGACGGTCTGGCCCGTGTGGGGCATCGCGCTCGCGGCGGCGGCCCTCGCCCACTACTTCCGGCGGCGCGGCACGTGCGGGCACTGTGCGCGCGGCTGACCCGGTGACTTCGACGTCCGGTTGTTCAAGCAGCTCGTCACCGGATTCCGCCCCGAGCGGTGAATCAGATGATCATCTTCCTCGGCGGGCTGCTGTGGATCGCCGCGACGCTCGCCCACCAGCGGCGCACCAAGAGTCGGTGCGTGCACTGCGGCCGGGCCCCGCACGGCCCCGGCACCTGGAGCGGTCCGGCCAGGCTCCGCACCTGGGGGCACCGGGCACCGGGCGGTCTACGTGGCCGTGCTCTCGACCCTGGGCAGCCTGGTGATGCTGATGGCCCTTCGCGGCTTCGGGAACGCCTCGTGGGGGATCATGTGCCCCGCGGTCCTCTGGGTGGTCCGGGGCGCCGCGCTGGGCGCCGCCACCTACCCGTATCGCCTGCGCCGCCGCGGTAACCGCCGCAGCTGTGCCCGGGGGTGACGGACAGCCGACGGCGGCGAGGGCCACGAACAGCGGGCAGATGCCCAGCGGAGCCGGCACCGTGCTGAGACGGACCGTCTTTCGGCGTCATTCGCCGATGGGCAGCGTGGCGGACGTCCGCCAGCCCCCGTCGGCCCGTACGCCGAAGTCGAGGGTGCCGCCGAGCGCCGCGGCGCGTTCGGCGAGGCCCTCCAGCCCCGAACCGCCGCCGCGGCGGGCCCGCTCGCCCAGCCCCCCGTCGTGCAGGGACGGGGCGCTGTTGGTCACGGACACGGCCAGCACGGGGCCGGGGACGGGGCCGGTGAGGTCCGGGAGCACTCGGACGCGGACCAGCGGAGTGGTGGGGGCATGCCGGCGGATGTTGGTCAGTGCCTCCACGACCGCCCGGTGGGCGGTCGCCGCCACCTCGCGCGGGACCCTGGCGACATGAGCGGGCGTCAGGTCGATGTCGAGGTCCACCTCGGCGCGCCCCGAGGCCCGGAACCGGTCGATGACGTCCACGATGTCCGTCAGCCCGTAGGCCTGGGGCCGGCCTTCACCGCCCCGGCCGCCGCCCGCGGCGGTGGCGTCCGCGCCGTCGAGCATGTGGACCGTACGGTCCATGGATCCCAGCGCCTGGAGGCCCGCGGCCTCGATCTGCGCCAGGAGCGGCAGGACCTTGTCCGGCTGGGTGGCGCCGACCACCTGTGCGGCCTGGGCGAGCACCACGATGCCCGAGACGTCGTGGGCCACGAAGTCGTGCAGGTCCCGGGCCAGTTGGAGGCGCTGGGTGCGGCGGGCGTCGCGCACCGCGCCCAGCCTGCGGGATTCCAGCGTGCGCAGGTAACCGCCCACCGCGGCGGCCCCGATCGCGCCGAGCGCGAAGAACGCGCTCTGCGCGGCGGCTTCCAGCACGGTCGGCGGCAGTTGGAGGCGCAGGACGACCGTCGACTCCAGCAGCGCGATCACCGATCCGAGTACGACGGCCTGCCGGGCGGGAGCCCGCCGCGCCAGGAGGAGCACGAGCACCAGCAGGGCGGCCACCTCGGCCAGGGCGAGGAGGCCGACCGGACCCTGCTGCGTCTCGGCGGCGGGCGGGAACTGCGCGGCCGTCCCCAGGGCCGAGGTCACGGCCACGGCCGCGGCCGTCGGTACGAGCGGTACCCGGGCGGGGAAGCCGGTCAGGGCGAGCGCCGCGACGACCGCCACCGACATGGGCAGGACGGCCCTCCAGCCCGCCGAAGGGGCCGTGAGCAGCGCGGCCGTCAGGGCGCCCGCGCCCAGGACCGCGCAGAGGGCGCCGGGAGCGGCGTTCCGCAGCCGGTGTCGCGTGTCGTGGGGCATTGGGCCGAGTCTAGGAGGCACGCCAGACGTCCGGTCTCATCGGCTTCGAGGCGTTGCACAAGGCAAGCCGGGCGGGCGCATCGTCAACGCGGCCCGCGGCGGGACCGTCGACGAGGCCGAGCCGCACGCGGCGCTCAAGGAGGGCCGCGTCGCGGGCGCCGCCGTCGACGTCTTCTCGACCGAGCCCCGCACCGACTCCCCGCTGTTCGAGCTGGACAACGCAGTCGTCATCCCGCACCTGGGCGCCCCGCGCTGTGGGGGTTCCACGGCCGGATTCCGCCGGGCCGCCGCCGCCGGTAGCGGGGACCCCGCGACCGGGCTTACGTCCCTGCTACGGCGCCCGCGTTAATGTGCCGTGACCTGCACGAAAGCCCTCCCGGAGGAGGGCTTCGAGGGGTGGAGAAGTGGTGCCCCCGGCAGGACTCGAACCTGCGGCCAAGTGCTTAGAAGGCACCTGCTCTATCCACTGAGCTACGGGGGCCGGAAGGTGGCCCTTGTGGGGCCCTGGAGCCCTGGGGTGGGCATGGGACTGCGTCCGTGCCGGGTCAAGGATAGGGCTCCGGCCACCTTGTCCCGGTTGCTTCCCCCGCGTGCCACGATGTGGAGGTTCGGTGAAGCGGTCCCGATAATCGCAGGCAGGTGCGATTCTCGCATCGCTTTTGCGCCGCGGCGCCCCGGGTGTTGTGTACTCGTTATGCCTGTGCCCCACTCGTCCCGTCTGTCTGTGATGTCTCGGCGGAGGCCCGTGGAGGGCGCTGAGAAGTCCCCGTAATGCCCCAGTGGAGTCGCGTTCGCCGCGCAGGGGGCGTATAAGCTTCAAAAAGGGTCACAAATTGGGCATTCTTCACATGTGGTGACCTTGGATGTTCGGCCTCAGCTGCTCGATGCCCTCTCCGCCGTGCGCGACCGGGTAGCCTCCGTGCGTCTGCCGCTGCCCCTGCCCGGCGCCCCGCGCGCCCGGCAGACCAGATCGGAGCTGCTCGCACAGCTCGACGACTATCTCGTGCCCCGGCTCAAAGCCCCCGAAGCCCCGATGCTCGCCGTCGTCGGCGGGTCCACCGGAGCCGGGAAGTCCACTCTCGTCAACTCCCTCGTGGGCCGCCAAGTGAGCGAAGCAGGCGTGCTCCGGCCCACGACCCGTACGCCCGTCCTCGTCTGCCACCCGGACGACCACCACTGGTTCGCCGGCATGCGGGTGCTCCCCGACCTGATGCGCGTCTGGCTCCCGCCGGGCGAGGAAGAAGCCGTTCCGGTCGCCCGGAAGAGGCTCGGCCGGCGCCCCGCCGCCTCGGGCGGCGGCCAGCCGCGCGAGCTGCGCATCGAGACCGTCAGCACCCTGCCGCGCGGCCTCGCCGTCCTGGACGCCCCCGACATCGACTCCCTCGTCGTCGACAACCGGACCCTGGCCGCCCAGCTCATCTGCGCCGCCGACGTCTGGGTCATGGTGACCACCGCCTCCCGCTACGCCGACGCCGTCCCCTGGCACCTGCTGCGCACCGCCAAGGAGTACAAGGCGACGCTGGTCACCGTCCTGGACCGGGTGCCGCACCAGGTCCTGGGCGAGGTCTCGCGGCAGTACGCCGCGCTCCTCACGCGGGCCGGGCTGGGCGACGTACCGCGCTTCACCGTGCCGGAGCTGCCCGAGTCGGCCGGTGACGGCGGGCTGCTGCCCGCCAGCGCGGTGGCGCCGCTGTTCGCCTGGCTCAGCCACCACGCGCAGGACCCCGCCGCGCGGCAGCAGGCCGTCGGCCGGACCGCGCTCGGCGTGCTGGACTCGCTCTCCCGCCGGATGCCCGAACTGGCCTCCGCCGTCGCCGCCCAGCACGCCGCCGCCGTACGGCTGACCTTCGCCGTCGAGGACGCGTACAAGCGCGAGGGCAAGCGGGTCCGTACCCGGCTCGACAACGGCGCGGTACTCGCCGGGGACGCCCTCACCCGCTGGCGCGGCTACCCCCTCGACACCACCCCCGACGAACTCCTCGACTCCCTCGCCGAATCGCTCGCCGCCCTGCTGCAGTGCGCCGTCGCCGCCGCCGACGAGCGCATCGCGCAGGCCTGGCGCCGCGAACCGGCCGCCGCCGCGGTCCCGCTGCCCGCCCCCGACCGGGAGGCGGGCGAGCGCATCGGGATGGCCGTACGGCGCTGGCGGCGCGTCCTGGAGGAGCTGGCCGAGGAGGAAGTGGCCCAGCTGGACAAGCAGCCCGGGCCCGACCCGGACGGCGTGGCCGCCCTGCTCGTCGCGGTGCTGCTCGGCGGCAAGCGGGCCCGGGTGGCGGGCGAGAAGCTGGCCGAGCGGGTCGGCGTACAGGTCGCGCTGCGGCTGCGCGACCGCGGCGGCGAACTCGTCGCCGCCCACCTCGACCAGGTGCTGCGCGCCGAACGCGACCGCCGCCTGGCGCCCCTCGAAGCGCTCGAAGTGACCCCGGAACCCCAGGCAGAACTGATCGCCGCGCTGTCCCTACTGCAGAAGGAGAGGTGACGCGGTGACCGCCCTGACCGACCGAACCGACGACCGCGACCACGAGGACGACCGGGACCGGGACCGGGGCCGGGACCGTGGCCGTGGCCGGGACCGCGGCCAGGACCGGTCGCGCGACCGGGACCCCGGCGAGGGCCTGAGCTCCGGCCAGGACCAGGGCCAAGGCCAGGGCCAAGGCCAGGGCCAAGGCCACGACCAGGACCGAGGCCAGGGCGGCGACCGGGGCGACGACCGGGGCGACGACCAGGGCGGGGAGGGCCGGCCGCGCTGGGACGACGGGTTCATCGCGCGGTCGCGCCGGCCCGGTGCGGACCCCGACGACGACGATCCGGAGGGCAACGGGGGCGCCGACGAGGCGCTGGTACGGGCCGTCTCCGGCGCCGGGAACGACGGCGGCAAGGCGCCCGCCGCGCCGCCGCTCAGCCCCGAGGGTCAGGCCCTGCGCACCCGGCTCGAGGCGCTGCGCCAGCTGGTCGGGCTGTCCCGGACCCGGCTCGACGGCAAGACGCTGGCCGAGGCGGGCCGGGTGCTCGACGAGTACGCCGCCCGCCGCGGGCTCTCGGCGCAGCACACCGTCGTCGCGATCGCCGGAGCCACCGGAAGCGGCAAGTCCACGCTCTTCAATTCACTCGCGGGGGTACAGATTTCGGAGACCGGTCTGCGCCGCCCGACCACCGCCGCGCCGATCGCGTGCAGCTGGTCCGACGGGGCGGCCGGACTCCTGGACCGGCTGGAGATCCCCGGGCGGCTGCGGCGGCGCCCGCGCGAGACCTCCGAGGCGGGGGCGCTGCGCGGGATGGTCCTGGTGGACCTGCCCGACCTCGACTCGGCGGTCGGCGCGCACCGCGACCACGTGGACCGGGTGCTGGCGCTCGTGGACGCGGTCGTGTGGGTGGTCGACCCGGAGAAGTACGCCGACGCGGTGCTGCACGAGCGGTACCTGCGACCGCTGGCCGGACACGCCGAGGTGACGTTCGTCGTGCTCAACCAGGTGGACCGGCTGCCCGGCGAGGCCGCCGACCTGGTCCTCGACGACCTGCGCCGGCTCCTGGACGAGGACGGGATCGCGCTCGGCGAGCACGGCGAACCCGGCGCGACGGTCCTCGGCCTGTCCGCGCTGACCGGCGAGGGGCTGGGTGAACTGCGCGAGATGCTCGCCCAGTTCACCCAGGAGCGGGGCGCCGCGACCCGGCGGATCGCCGCCGACGTCGACCAGGCGGCGACGCGGCTGCGCCCGCTGTACATCGCGGACGGGCACGGGGGGCCGGAGATCGGCGAAGGCGCGCGGGCCGAGTTCGAGGACCGGCTGGCCGAGGCGGTCGGCGCGTACGCGGCCGGGCTGGCCGCCGAGCGGGCCTGGCGGCGCAATGCCGGGAAGGCGTGCGGGACGCCATGGCTGCGGCTGTGGCGCTGGTACGAGGGCCGGCGCGCCCCGCGCACCCTGGCCGGGCTGGCCGCCCTGGCCGCGATCGGAGGCCGCGCTTCCGGGCCCGGTGCCGGGGCCGCGCAGGCACCGGTCGGGGAGGAGGTGACGGCCCGCCAGCGGGTGGAACAGGCCGTGCGCACCGTCTCCGACGAGGCGGTGAACGGGCTGCCCGACCCCTGGGCGCAGGCGGTACGGGAGACCGCGGTGCGGGGCGGCGAGCGGCTGCCCGAGGTGCTGGACGAGCTGACGATGACGCTGGGCGTCCCCAGCGGCAAGCCGCCGCGGCCCGCGTGGTGGCCCGCGGCGGTGCTCACGCAGGCGGCCATGACCCTGCTCCAGATCTTCGGCGGTCTGTGGCTCGTGGGCCAGATCGTCGGGGTGCTGGAGCCGATGCTGCTGCCGCCGGTGCTGCTGATGGTGGCGGGCATCGTGGGCGGGCCGTTGGTGGAGTGGGCGTGCTCGATGGCGGCGCGCGGCCCGGCCCGGCGGTACGGGCAGGACGCCGAGCGGCGGCTGCGGCAGGCGGCGGCCGGATGCGGGCGGGCGCGGGTGCTGGAGCCGGTGGCGGCCGAACTGCTGCGCTACCGGGAGGTGCGGGAGCAGTACGCGACGGTGGCGAGGTTGTCCACAACCCGTCAGTAATCCACAGGCAGGAGCGGCGCGGGGGCGGCCGGGGTCAGCATGGAGGGACGTGACGTCCGGACGTGCCGGACGGACGGGCCGGACGGGCGCGAGGGGGAGGGGGTGGCCGGGATGAACGAGACCCTGGTGACGCTGGTGGGAAACGTGGCGACGGGAATGGACTACCGGGAATCGCCGAGCGGGGCGGTGGTCAGGTTCCGGTTCGCGGTGACCCCGCGCTACCGGGATCGGCAGGGGGAGGGTTGGAAGGACGGCGCGACCAGCTTCTACACGGTGTGGGCGCGGCGTGCGCTCGCCGTCAACCTCGCGGGCTCGGTCGCCTCCGGCGAACCGCTGGTGGTGCACGGGCGGCTGCGGGTGCGGGACGAGGAGGGCGACGGGAAGCGGCGTTTCTCGGCGGACATCGACGCGGTGGCCATCGGGCACGACCTCAATCGGGGGACCTCGGCCTTCCGCCGCATCATCCGTGCGGACGCTCCGTTGACGAGCCCGTTGCTGACGGTAACTCAGAAGGCGGCGGAGGTCTGAATGTTCGGGGCCGCTAGGATTTCAGGGAACTCACGGGCACCTGGGTCTGTGGCCCGGAGGGGAAGACTGTGTCGATCGCCGTTCCCGCTAGCTCTGCATCTCCCGCACCTGCCGCACCTCCTGCACCCCCCGCACCCGCTGCCGCGTCCGGACGTGCGGCCGCGCGGCGTTCGCTCGCCACGGCGCTGCTGGCCGCCGCCCTCGCCACCGCGCCGGGGACCGCGGCCGCCGCCGAGGGGGACTCCCGGTCGCCGGAGGGCGCGAGCGCCGTGCTCGACGGGCTGAAGACCTACGGGCAGGCGGTCCTGCGCACCCAGGACGGGGCCGTCCAGCAGATCCCGGCCGGGCTGTACGAGATGCGGGTCGACGGTGGCGGAATGCTCCAGACGTACGGGGTCGGCCTGACCGGCTTCGCGCAGCCGGAGGCGCACTACACCGAGACCGCGTGGAGCCGCAGCCCCCTCGGCGGGCACGGCGACGCGGGCCGGATCCGCTGGGTGCTGGAGCACTCCTACCCCCAGCTGAACGACCTGGCCGGACTGGCCAAGGCCGCCGGGGCCGGGCCCCTCACCGCCGAGAGCGCTGCGGCCGGGACCCAGGTGGCGATCTGGCGGCTGGCCGACGGCGCGCAGGTGCAGGCGGCCGACCCCGAAGCGGAGAAGCTGGCCGATTACCTCCAGCGGGCGGCGGGGCAGCTGCCGGAGCCGCCGGCCTCGCTGGGGCTGGACCCGGGTGAGGTGTCCGGGCCGGTGGGCGGCCGGATCGGGCCCGTCACGGTCCGGACCGGGGCGCAGAGCGTGACGGTCACCCCGGACGCGGCGGCCGTGGCGATGGGCGTGCGGGTGGTGGACGCCGACGGGCAGCCGGTCATGACCGCCGGGAACGGCAGCACGCTGTACTTCGAGGTCCCCGCGGGTACGCCCGACGGAGAGGCGTCGGTGACGGTGCAGGGTGCGATGAAGGTGCCGGTGGGGCGGGTCTTCACCGGCGGGGAGCAGACCCGGGCGCTGATCGTGGCCGGGTCCAGCGCGTCCTCGGCCACGGCCGTGGCCACCGCGATCTGGCCGACCCGGGTGCTTCCGGTGCGCGCCGGGGCCCAGGGCTCGCCCGGAACGGCCGTCGGGCCGCCGACCGGGCTGACCCGGAGCACGACCGGGACCACGGGCCTCGGCGACGAGGAGCGCCTGGCCTCCAGCGGCAGCTCGGTCGCCACCCCGCTGATCGCCGGCGTGGCCATCGGCCTGGTGGTCGTGGGCGGCATGGTCGTCCTGCTCCTCCGCAAACGCCCCCTGGAAGACGAACCCCCCACCTCCCCCGAAGCCCCGGCCCCACCGGACTAACGCCGCCACCCTGCAGAACCCCCTCCCACCCCGGACTCCGCCCGACCCCGACCCTCGATCGCCGGACGGGCTGTTGGGGAGCTCCGGGTTCTGGGCGGGCTCCGTCCTCAATCGCCGGACGGGCTGTGGGCCCCGGGCTTTGCCCGGCCCTGGTCCTCGATCGCCGGACGGGCTGTTGGGGAGCTCCGGGTTCTGGGCGGGCTCCGTCCTCAAACGCCGGACGGGCTGGGAGTGACCGTTACGTTTCGAGCGGCTGAGGAGGGGGGCGTGGGGCGTAGCCCTGCCGGCCTCGGGCACGGCGCGGGCTCCCGCAGGCGTGTGCGCGGGCCCGGCGGCCCGGGGGCCTCTTCCGGCCGGTCTGGCGTGTCGGGGCCGCGTCCGGCGGCCCGGGATCTCCCCAGCCGGTTCGGCGTGTGGGGTCGGGCCTGGTGACCCGGGACCCCTGAGCCGGTTCGGCGTGTGGGGTCGGGTCTGGCGACCCGGAACCCCTCAGCCGGTTCGGCGTATGGGGGTCGGGTACGGGTGGTGGCCCGGGGTCCGACCCGGCCGGTCCGGTGTGTGTGGGGCGGGTCCGGCGGTCCGGGATCCCCCATCCAGTTCGGCGTGCGGGGAGCGGGCCGGGGTGGCGGCCCGGGACCCCCTCCAGCCCGTCCGGCGTTTGAGGACCGGGTCCGGGCGGAGCCCGGTTTCGGGAAGGGGCGGGTAGGGGACTGGCCCCGCGCAGCGGCCCCGGCACCAGCGAGGCCAGTGCTCAGCGGTCCCCCCCCGCCCACCGGAGCCCCGCATCCCACACCCCCGCCCACCGCACCTCCGCTCGGCAGCCGCCACCCCCGCCCCGCCCCCCGCCCCGCAGCCCCCCGCCCGGCGGGACCCGGCGCGCGGTGGGGGGTTTGCTGGGGGAGGGTGGTTTGGATGGGGGGCGGCGGGTAAGGGCGTGGAATGGTTGATCAGGAACTGACCTGGCAAGGAGCGGTCGCACGCGGCGACCGCGCGCTCTTCGACGCGGTCGCCCGCAGGCACTGGCCCGGCGCGGACCGCGTACTGCCGAGGCTCGGCCGCGCGGCGAACCACGGCCTGCTGTGGGCCGGCGCCGCCTCGGCCCTGGCGGTGTTCGGCTCGGCCAGGACCCGCCGCGGAGCGGTGCGCGGGATGGCCTCGCTGGCCCTCGCCTCCGCCACCATCAACACCGTCGGCAAGTGGTCGGTCCGCCGGACCCGGCCGCTCCTGGAAGGGGTGCCGACCTCGCGGCAGCTCTCCCGCCAGCCCCACACCACCTCCTTCCCCTCCGGCCACTCGGCCTCCGCCTTCGCCTTCGCCGCAGGGCTGGCCCTGGAGTCCCCCGGCTGGGGCGCGGTCGCGCTCCCCGTGGCGGCCTCCGTGGCCTTCTCCCGTGTGTACACGGGGGTGCACTACCCCACCGACGTCCTGGCGGGAGCCGCCCTCGGCGTGGCCGCGGGGTGCACGGTCCGGCACGTGGCCCGGCGCGTCGAGCGGGCCCGGGCCGCCCCGGGCGACGAGCGCCCGGCGGCCGACGTCCCCGCGCTCCCGGACGGGGAGGGGCTCACCGTGATCGTCAACAAGGGCTCGGGGACCGCCGCCGAAGCCGGGATCGACCTGCTGCGGTCCACCCTGCCCAAGGCCGAGGTCGTCGAGTGCGAGGGACAGGACGTCCCCGCCGAGCTGGCCGCGGCGGCCGCGCGCAGCGCCGTGCTCGGCGTGTGCGGCGGGGACGGCACGGTGAACGCCGCCGCCACCGCCGCCCTGCGGGCCGGCGTACCCCTCGCGGTGTTCCCGGGCGGCACCCTGAACCACTTCGCGCTCGACCTCGGCCTCGTCGGAGCCGAGGACACCTGCCGGGCGGTGGCCGCGGGCCACGCCGTCAAGGTGGGCGTGGGCCGCTTCACCCCCGGCCCCGCCCGGGCCGAACCGGCCCTCGACCCCGACTCCGGCGCCACCCCGGTACCCGCCCCCGACTCGGCGGGCCCCGCCGTGCCGGTCCCGCGGGCCGTCGGGGCCCGTGAGGAGTTCGGGTACTTCCTGAACAACTTCAGCATCGGCGCCTACCCGGAGCTGCTCGGGCACCGGCTGCACTGGGGTCCCCGCATCGGCGGCGGCCCCGCCGCGCTCCTGGCGTCGTGGAAGGTGCTGCGCGCCCAGCGCCCCGTACGGCTGAAGCTGGCCGGGCGCAGCCGGGCCGTCTGGCTGCTCTTCGCGGGCAACGGCACGTACCAGGGCAGCGGCCCCACCCCCCGGCGCCGTATGAGCCTCGGCGAAGGGCTGCTCGACGTACGCCTCGTCTTCGGCGGCGGCCGCCCCGGCCCGCGCCTGCTCGCCGCCGCCCTCGCCGGTCCGCTGACGCGCTCGCCCGTCCACACGGCGACGCGCCTGCGCAGCCTGCGCATCTCGGAGATCCCGGCGGGCACCCCGCTCGCCTACGACGGCGAGTACGCCCTGGCCCCCACGGCCTGCGTGCTGGACGAGCTGCCCGACGCCCTCACCGTCTACCGCCCCCGCTGACCGACACCCCACCGACGGCCCCCGGCGCGCGGGCCGGGTCCACCCCGAGGTCGGCCCGCATCACGGCCCGTACGCTCTCCCACCGCTCCCGCAGCCCCAGCAGCTCCGCGTGCACGTCCTCGAACGAGCCGCCGGGGCTGTCGGAGCCGTCGGGGGCGCCGGGGGCGTCGGGGTCGCCCGGGTCGCGGGAGGCCAGTCCCATCACGCGGCTGTACGTGCCCGCCAGGGTGTCGGTCAGCCCGTCCAGCTCCTCGAGCACGTCCGCGGCCGCGACCATCTGGGCCTCGGCGAAGGCGGTGTGGTGCCCCTGCCGCGCCTCGTCCAGCGCCGCCCGTTCCGCGGGGGTGACCCCGCCGTCCCGTACGCGCCACAGGAAGGTCATCAGGGAGATCCGGTACCGGCGGTAGGCGGCCCCGGCCGCGATGTAGCAGTCCCGCCTGAGCGCCAGCTCCGCGACCTCGCGCTCACGCAGCCACTGCGCGTGGGCGGCGCGCTGCTGCCGCTCGAACTGCTCCGACTGCACCCGCGCCAGCATCCGCTGCGAGAGGGCGGTGGCCAGCAGCGTCCCGGCGACACCGACGACCGCGGCGGCCAATGCGATCAGCCCGTTGTCCACACTGCTCCCCGATCCCCAAGCCTCTGTCCCTGCCTCTGATCCCTGCCCCGGTCCGTGCCCCCGGTCCCGCCCCCGACGTCAGACGCGGTCCCGCCGTGCGGCGCCCGGCACCGGGCCGGTCGGTGCGGGCCGGTCCGGCCACACCGGGCCGGGGAACCGGGGGGCGCGCCGTCTGTGGGCCTCGCGCACCAGGAAGACGATGCCCGAGGTGAGCGTCGCGGCGAACGAGAGCGCCACCATGGCCGGCCGCCAGATGTTGGCGTCCGCCACCGCGTTCCGCCAGGCCAGGGACGAGCCCACCGCCAGGACCAGCAGCATCGGAATCCGGGCCGCGAGGGGCAGCCGGCCGCTCGTCACGACGAAGGCGTAGCCGAGGGCCGTGCCCGGCGCGGCCACCGCCGCGGAGCCGGCCAGCACGAAGAAGAGCAGGACGAAGAGCATGCCGCGCCGACCTCCCGATCTCATGGCGAACCCGAACCCGAACCCGAGCCCGCACCCGGACCCGAACCCGTGAGCGGGAACGCTGTCCGTCGGCCATGCTGTCAGAGAATCTGAACGCGTTCAATAGAATGCGACGCCCTCCGCCTCCCGAAACTCCGCTTCGCGAACAAGCCCCGGAAGCGCTCCGTCCTTGCCGATGAGGGCGCGGACGAACGCGTCCGCGAGGGCAGCCATGCTGACCACGACGACGCTTCGGTGGGCGTCGTGCAGCGGCGGGCATAGTCCCCACCTGCACGAAGGTGGGTCGTGCAGTCATGCTGGACCCCAGGTCAGGGGCCCCGGGACCATACGCGTTTCCCCCGAGGTATGGACGACTGGCAAGATGGGGTGTATCTGCCCACCCATCGATCTGCCGGACGGTTTCTCTTGGCTGAGTTCATCTACACCATGCGCAAGACGCGCAAGGCGCACGGCGACAAGGTGATTCTTGATGACGTCACCCTGAACTTCCTGCCCGGCGCGAAGATCGGTGTGGTCGGCCCCAACGGCGCCGGTAAGTCCACCGTGCTGAAGATCATGGCGGGCCTGGAGCAGCCGTCCAACGGTGAGGCGTACCTGTCTCCCGGCTTCAGCGTCGGCATCCTCATGCAGGAGCCGAAGCTGGACGAGTCCAAGACGGTCCTGGAGAACGTGCAGGACGGCGCCGCCGAGATCATGGGCAAGCTGAAGCGCTTCAACGAGGTCGCCGAGGAAATGGCGACCGACTACACCGACGCGCTCATGGACGAGATGGGCAAGCTCCAGGAAGACCTGGACCACGCCAACGCCTGGGACCTCGACGCCCAGCTCGAGCAGGCCATGGACGCCCTCGGCTGCCCGCCCGGCGACTGGCCCGTCACCACCCTCTCCGGTGGCGAGAAGCGCCGCGTCGCGCTCTGCAAGCTGCTGATCGAGGCCCCGGACCTGCTCCTCCTCGACGAGCCCACCAACCACCTCGACGCCGAGTCGGTGAACTGGCTGGAGCAGCACCTTTCGCAGTACAAGGGTGCCGTCGTGGCCGTCACCCACGACCGGTACTTCCTGAACAACGTCGCCGAGTGGATCCTCGAGCTCGACCGCGGCCGCGCCCACCCGTACGAGGGCAACTACTCCACCTACCTGGAGAAGAAGGCCACCCGTCTCAAGGTCGAGGGCCGCAAGGACGAGAAGCGCCAGAAGCGCCTCAAGGAAGAGCTGGAGTGGGTCCGCTCCAACGCCAAGGGCCGCCAGACCAAGTCCAAGGCCCGTCTCGCCCGCTACGAGGAGATGGCGGCCGAAGCGGACAAGATGCGGAAGCTGGACTTCGAGGAGATCCAGATCCCGCCGGGCCCGCGTCTGGGTTCGATCGTGGTCGAGGTCAACAACCTCAACAAGGCGTTCGGCGACAAGGTCCTGGTCGACGACCTGTCCTTCACGCTGCCGCGCAACGGCATCGTCGGCATCATCGGCCCGAACGGCGCCGGCAAGACCACGCTGTTCAAGATGCTCCTGGGCCTGGAGGCGCCGGACTCCGGCTCCGTCAAGGTCGGCGAGACCGTCAAGATCTCGTACGTCGACCAGAGCCGCGCCAACATCGACCCCAAGAAGTCCCTCTGGGCGGTCGTGTCGGACGAGCTGGACTACATCAACGTGGGCCAGGTCGAGATGCCGTCCCGCGCGTACGTCAGCGCCTTCGGCTTCAAGGGTCCGGACCAGCAGAAGGCGGCCGGCATCCTCTCCGGCGGTGAGCGCAACCGCCTCAACCTGGCGCTGACGCTCAAGGAGGGCGGCAACCTGCTGCTCCTCGACGAGCCCACCAACGACCTCGACGTCGAGACCCTGTCCTCGCTCGAGAACGCGCTCCTGGAGTTCCCGGGTGCGGCCGTGGTCATCTCCCACGACCGCTGGTTCCTGGACCGGGTCGCGACGCACATCCTCGCCTACGAGGGCGAGTCCAAGTGGTACTGGTTCGAGGGCAACTTCGAGTCGTACGAGAAGAACAAGGTCGAGCGGCTCGGCGCGGACGCCACCCGTCCGCACCGCGCCACCTACAAGAAGCTCACCCGAGGCTGAGACTGAGGCTGAGACAAGCATGGCCAGACACCTCTACCGGTGCCCCCTCCGCTGGTCGGACATGGATTCCTTCGGGCACGTGAACAACGTGGTCTTCCTCCGCTACCTGGAGGAAGCCCGGATCGACTTCATGTTCCGGCTGGCACCGGGGGAGGGCAGTGAGTCCTTCACGGGCGGTTCCGTCGTGGCCCGTCACGAGATCGACTACAAGCTGCCCCTCGTGCACCGCCACGAGCCGGTCCTCATCGAGTCCTGGGTGACCCGGATAGGCGCCGCGTCCCTGACCATCGGCTACGAGGTCAAGGACGTCGCCGAAGGGGACCGGCCCGAGCAGGTCTACGTACGGGCCTCGACCGTGGTCGTGCCCTACAACCTCGCCGAGGGGCGGCCCCGCCGCATCACGGCCGAGGAGAAGCACTTCCTGCAGAAGTACCTCGACGAGCCCACGGGCCCGGAAGGGGCCATCGCGGCATGAGCGAACGGCTGTGCCTCGCCGATTCCGGGGAGGCGGCGGACCTCGCCGCATTCCTGGGCCGGCTCGTGCACTACGACCGCGCCGCCGCCGTCCGCCTCCAGGCGGGCGGCGGCGCGGTCGCCGTGTTCGGGCGCCCGCCGTCCTTCGAGGTGCTGGCGATCCGCACGGCCCGGCTCGCGGAGCCGCTGGCCGCGCCGCTGGACCGGACCGTCTCCGCCGGGGAACTCCTGGAGGGGATCGACGAGGCCTCGGGCAGCGCGGTCGTGCCCGCGGCCGTCACCGGGCCGCCCTGGACGGGCGTACTGCCGCCCCGCGGCGGCTGGCAGCAGGTACCGGGGCTGCCCGGCGCCGACGCGGTGCGCACGGCGGTGGCCATGGCCGTCGCCGAGTTCCGTGCCCGTGACGAGGCCCTGCCCGCCCAGCACCGGACGCGCTCCGAGCGCGACCGGATCGGCCGCGAGATCTGGTCCCGGACCCTGGGCGAGACCGCCCTCCCGCTGCGCGCCGCGCACGCCGCGCAGTCCCTGGGATTCCTGCGGCCGGTACGTTCCACCGTCCCCCCGCGGCCCGTCGCCCCCGACGCCCCCGCGCCCCTGGCGCTGCTGGCCTCCGGGAGCTGGCTGCGGCTGCGCACCCCGTACGGCTCCGTCGTGACCCGCCGCCCGGGCGTCGGCCTGGGCGCCCTCCAGGTCCGGCCGGTCTAGCGGGTCCTCCGGTCAAGCGGGTCCCCCGGTATCCGGCCGGTCCAGCGGGCCGGGCCGGTCCCGTGACCGGCCGTCCCGCTCAGCCCTCGGTGTTGATCATCGAGGCGGCGGCGTACGTCACATAGCGCCACAGCTGCGCCTCGTGCTCCGGCGCCAGGCCCAGCTCGTCGACCGCGTCCCGCATGTGCCGCAGCCAGGCGTCGTGGGCCGCCTTGTCCACCTGGAACGGGGCGTGCCGCATCCGCAGGCGCGGGTGGCCGCGGTTGTCGCTGTACGTGGTCGGGCCGCCCCAGTACTGCATCAGGAACAGCGCGAAACGCTCCTCCGCGGGGCCCAGGTCGGCCTCCGGGTACATCGGACGCAGCAGCGGGTCCTCGGCGACCCCCTGGTAGAAGCGCCGGACCAGGCGGCGGAAGGTCTCCTCACCGCCGACCTGCTCGTAGAAGGTCTGCTCCTGGACCGTGCCCTGCGGAATCTCGTTCACCCGACCATCGTCTCAGACGCCCGGACGGAGGACCGGGGTCCTAGGACCCCCGCACCCGCTCCGCAGCCACCCCCGCAGCCGCCCCCGCACCCCGCCCCCGCACCCACCCCGTCCCGTACCGCCGCCCGTCCGCGCCCACGGCCGACGGGCGGCGCCGCCCCGTCGGCAGCACAGTGGAACCATGGGCGGTACAGAGACCAGAGCGACGCGGGATCTGCGGGAGACGGCCCACTCGGCCCAGGTCCGCGAGCTGACCGCGGCCGGGGTGCTGACCGACCCCGCCTGGCGGGCGGCTTTCGCCGCCGTGCCCCGGCACGTCTTCGTCCCCTTCTTCTGGACCGGCCGAGGCGCCGGCCACGAGCGGCTGTGGGCCGAGGACCCCGACCCCGAGCGCCGGGCCCGCTGGCTGCGCGGGGTCTACACGGACGCCCCGCTTGCGACCCGGCTGCGCGACGGCGAGCTGGTCTCCTCCAGCAGCCAGCCGTCCCTGATGGCGAAGATGCTGGACGCGCTGGAGGTCCGGGACGGGGACAACGTCCTGGAGATCGGCGCGGGGACCGGATACAACGCCGCCCTGCTGTGCCACCGGCTCGGCGAGGACCTGGTCACCACGGTGGACCTGGACGAGGAGATCACCGAATCCGCCCGGGCCCACCTGGCGCTGCTCGGCTACCGTCCGGCCGTGATCACCGGCGACGGGGAGCGGGGGTGCCCGGCCCGCGGCCCCTTCGACCGGATCATCGTCACCTGCACCCTGCCGCTGATCCCGCCCTCCTGGCTGCCCCAGTGCCGCCCGGGCGCGCGCGTGCTGGCGCCGCTGTCGACGGGGCTGATCGCGCTGCGGGTGCGGGACGCCGGGTTCGCGGAGGGGCGCTTCCTGCACACCTCGGCGTACTTCGTCCCGCTGCGCGGAGCGGGGGCCGCGGCCCCGTGGGTGGCGGGCGGGCTGCCGTACGACCTGCTGGAGAACGAGCGCTTCCAGTTCATGCTGATCCTCACCGCGGGCGCGCTGCACCCGCGCGAGGCCCTGGACCTGTGGCGGCGCGAGGACCGGCCGCCCCGCGAGCGCTTCGGCGTGACGGTCACCGCCGAGGGCCAGTGGTCCTGGCTGGACGACCCCCAGGGACCGTACGTCTGGCCCCTGGGAGGCGCGCCCGCCTAGGACGGCTCAGCCGCGGCGGATGGTGACCGTGGTCCAGGCGCCGACATGGACGCGGTCGCCGTCGCGCAGGGGGACCGGGACGTAGGGCTGGATCGGCTCCTCGCCGCCGTTGATGTAGGTGCCGTTGGTGGAGTTCTGGTCGACCACGGCCCAGCTGTTGTCGGGCTGCTGGACCAGCACCGCGTGCGCGTGCGAGACGCCCGGGTCCTCCGGCGGCACCGACAGGTCGACGTCCGGGGCCTCGCCCGTGGAGGCGCGGCGGCGGCCGATGGTGATCTGGCCGCCGGCCAGCGGAAGGTGCTGCTCCGGTGAGTACGCGGGCAGGTTCAGGCCCGCCGCCTCGGGGCCGCTGCGCTGCATCATCGCCATGAAGTAGGAGCGGTCGGGACCGATCGTCGCGGTCCAGGCTCCGCCCTGAACCGGGAACGGCTGCTCCGGCTGTTGCGGCTCGTACGCGGGCGGCTGCGGCTGGTACTGCGGCGGTTCCGGCTCGCGGGCCGGGGGCGGCAGCAGCCAGTCGTCCTCGCGCTGCAGGGATTCGGCGGGCCGGTTGACCTGAGAGGGGCGCGAATCGCGGTATTCGTACGGGTCCTGCGCGTACGAGGCCTCGCTGGTCGGCAGCGGCTGCGCTCCCGTGGCCATGGCCGGACCGGGACCGGGACCGGGGCCGGGGCCAGGGACCGGCCCGGGGCCAGGACCCGGACCCGGGCTCGTCGAAGGGTTGGGCGCGAGCGGCGTGTACGAGGTCGCCGTCCGGGTCAGGAAGTTGAAGCGGCACTCCTCGCAGTACGGGGCCATCGCCTCGCGCGGGGTCCGGCACTGCGGGCACAGCTCCGCCTGCGCGGTCGGCTCGCCCCCGGCCATCGGGAAGCCGTAGTCGTAGGAAGGCGGCGCGGGGGGCTCGTTCGCACCCGTCGGCGCGGCCGCGGGGGCCATGCGGTGACCGCATACTTCGCACCAGTCGTCGGAGACCGATTGGTGCCCGTTCGGGCAGGTCGGCATGTCGGCCGTTCCCCCTTCTCCCTGCGTCGGGACTTCAGTTTCGCTTCACTCGGACGGTCTGCGTGGAGCGCGTTTCGAGCGTCATCTCGTCGGCATCGGCGACCTTCGCCTTCAGCCGCACAGTACCCGCCGCGACATCCACGACATCCACCACCTTTGCCAGCAGTTTCGCAGTGTCCTCGTTCCCGGACACACTGGCCAGCTGCACGGCGCGGCCCAATTTGGCGGTGGCGCCGTCGATATCACCCAGTTTGCGGGCTTCCAGTCCCTGCTGGATGACCTCGGCGAGCTCGGCCTGGCCGGTGTAGTGCGCGACTTGCGCGTTGATGGCGGTGGACGCGGCCAGGTCGTCCGTCCACACCGCGCGGACCAGTCCCTGGGCGTCGGAGAGCGCGGTGGCCGCCTCGCCCAACCGGCCCGGCAGGACCAGGGAGACCCGGGAGGCGAGCATCTCCCGACCCACATCGGCGCCGGGCACCCGGACGCAGATGTGGTACTCGCGGGACTCGTCGCCCCACGAGCCGGTCGGGTAGTCACCGGCGCGCGGACCCGCCTCGGTGCGGCGCCCGGTCAGGTCCTGCACGGCGGGCGCGACCTGCTTGACGTACTGGATCTCCGCGCCGACCGGGCTCCACAGGCGCAGCGCGACGTCCGCGACCTCCTTGCCCATGACGCTCTCCATCATGAGCGTGAAGTCCTCGGCCAGGTGCGCCGGATCGGCCACGATGTCGGCGGTGCCGAGCAGCGCGCTCGCGATGCCGGTCACCTCCTTGACCTCCCAGTCGGTGCCCACCCCGCGGGCGTCACAGGTGAACCGGCCCGCGCAGGCGTCGAGGGTGGTGCGGAGCACCGCCGGGCTCTCGTGCTCGTTGCGGCCGTCGGTCAGCAGGATGCCGTGCCGGATGGTGGCGGGGGACTGGCGCAGCAGGCCGTCGGCCAGCCGCAGCCAGGTGCCGATGGCGGTGCCGCCGCCGGGGGTCAGGGCGCCGAGGGCGCCCTTCGCCTGGGCGCGGGTGGCCGGGTCCGCGACCGCGAGGCGGCCCTGGCCGGGATAGACCTCCCGGGCCACGTGCGTACCGGCGATCACCGCGAACGAAGTCCCGTCGTGCAGGGTGTCGATCGCGGCGGCCGTGGCCTCCTGGGCCCCCGTCATCTTGGCGGGCGGGTACGCCATGGACCCCGAGCAGTCGACCATGATGACGACGGCCGCTCCGCTCCCCGGGGTCGCGGCGCGGGTCGCGGCGGCGCCGCCGGTGGACGTGACCGTCACGATGGCGTGCACGTCCCGCCCGCCCACCGGGAGGAACTCGTTCTGGTACACCTCCACGGTGAAGCGCGGGGCGCTCGGCTTGGCGAAGTTCGCCATCGGGACGGTCTCCTCGGGGGTTGGGGAACGGTGGAGGGTCAGGCGGCGGGCGCTTCGGCCGCCTCGGGCACGGCGAACGGCACGACGGCCACGGTCACGTTGTCGTGGCCCCCGCCGTCCAGGGCGTGACCGACGAGGACCTGCGCGCTGTGCAGGGGCCGGGCGGCGGCGTCGGCGGGCAGCACCCGGGCCATGTCCTGGGCGGATTCGGCGTAGTTCCACAGCCCGTCGGTGCAGACGACGACGACTCCGGGCCGGTCGGGCTTGAAGGCGACGGTGTGCGGCTCCAGTTCGTACGCGTCGGCGCCGAGCCAGCCGGTGATGGCGTGGGCGCGGACATCGGCGTACGCCTCGGCCTCGTTCATCAGGCCCGCCGCGACCATCTGGGCCGCCCAGGAGTCGTCCTCGGTGAGGCGGGCGGGCGGCGCGGAGCGGTCGTCGGGCACCCAGTACGCGCGGCTGTCGCCGACCCAGCCGATGATCAGCAGGCCGCCCGCGGTGACCGCGCCGACGAGGGTGCAGGCGGGGGCGTTCTGCGCGCCCGGGACCTCCGGGGCCAGGGCGTTGACGGCGGTCGAGGCGGCCAGGATCGCCTCGTGCATCGCCTGCTGGGGCAGCGCGCCGCGGGGGAGCGCGTCCAGCAGTGCCTCGTTGGCGGCGACGGCCGCGGCGGCGGAGGCCTCGTCGGGGCGGCTGGCGGAGGACACGCCGTCGCAGACGATGGCGACGGTGGCGGCGCTGCCGTCGGGCAGCGCGGTGGCCGCGACGGCGAAGGAGTCCTCGTTGCGGTGGTGGCGCAGCCCGCGGTCGCTGACGGCGGCGACGCTGCCGAGCTCCTCCTCGAGGTGGTCCCGCTCGCGGGGCTGGGCGTGGCCGCAGTGCTCGCAGTAGCCGTCGGTGTCGACCCGGCCGGCCCGGCAGGCCACACAGGTCTTTCCGGCGGGCTCGGCGCCGGTGCCGGTGTGGCCCGTGGTCGCCCCGTCGGGGGCGGCGACGCCCCACCCGCCGGGCTCGTCGACGAGCGTGGGCACGGGGCCGCCGGGGGCGGCGCCGCTCGGCGGGGTCGCGCCGAACCCGGCGGCGGCTGCGGGGGCCGAGGCTGCGGGAGCCGCGCCGTATCCGGCGGGCGCGGCGGCCGGTTCGCTGCCGGAACCGGAACCGGAACCGGAACCGGAACCCGCCGCCGGGCCGGCGACGGGCGCGGGGCCAGCGGCGGGCGCGGGGC